>NZ_JBBIAM010000023.1:0-108535 GCF_054185185.1 Bradyrhizobium sp. UFLA05-153 | reverse complement strand
ACACGCCGACTGCGTGCCATGGGTATTCGCGACAAGCCTATTGCACCAGCCTCACCCTGGCAGAATGGCTTTGTCGAGCGGCTGATCGGATCGATCCGGCGCGAATGTGTGGACCACATCATTGTCCTGGGCGAGGCACATCTGCGGCGGATTCTGAAATCTTACGCTTGCTACTATAACACGACACGAACGCACTTGGCCTTGGATAAGGATGCGCCCGTTTCTCGCCCAGTTCAGCGAACCGGTGTGGTCAGGTCACTTGCCATCCTGGGCGGACCTCATCACCGCTACCTCAGGATTTAGGTTTTCGGTATACACAGCTGTCATCCTGAAAAATGGAAGGGACGTGCTATGTGCTATCTGATCGGGAAAGCTCTCCAAAGCGCTCTAACGCGCCGCAATATGCTGGGTGGCGGGGTGGCGCTTGCTTCCTTCATGTGTACACCGGTCCAGGCCGCGGCGGATATTCAGCGCGAGGTGGAGATGGCGCAGGCAACAGTGCCCGCGGACCAACCGGGGGCACGGCTCTTGTTGCTCGGCACTGCCGGCGGCCCGAGTTGGTGGCCAACTACCGATCGATGCAGCTTCTCCTCGGCGGTGATAGTCGGTGATGCGGCATATCTCGTCGATTGTGGTGAAGGCGTCGGGAAACGCCTCCAACAGTCGCTCAGACCGACCGACTCAGGTGCTCCGACCCTGAGAACCCTTAGAGCCTTGTTTGTGACACATCTTCATTCAGACCACACAGTCGATTATCCGAACATTCTGCTATACGGCCTGTATCAAGGTCTCGACCGTTCTTCGCCGCCGCTGAAGGTTTTTGGCCCAGGACGGCGCGGTCAAATGGAGCCCGTATTTTCGCTTCCAGGGCAGACGGCCGTCGAGCCCGAGATCATAAACCCCGAGAATCCCACTCCGGGCATCTCGGACTTGACCAACTACATTTCGCAAGCTTACGCGACCGACTTGAATGATCGCATGCGCGATAACGGCAAGCGTAGCTTGAAAATGCTGGTCGAACCCCACGACATTGCGATCCCTCCGGTGGCCGGCTTCAAGTCGCCCAATGAAACCCCTTCGCCGGACATGGAGCCCTTCAAGGTCTTTGAGGATGACCGCGTACGTGTCTCCGCTACTTTGGTTGACCATTTCCCCGTTTGGCCTGCATTCGCATTCCGTTTCGACACGGATGAGGGTTCGGTCGTTTTCTCCGGCGACACGAACCCCAACAAGAATCTGATCAAGTTGGCCAAGGGAGCGGACGTGTTGGTCCACGAAGTTATTGTGGTCGACTGGGTAAATCGGCTTTTTCCAGAGCCGCGTTCGGTAGCCAATGAAGGCTTGCGCCAGCATCTGCTCAATGCGCATACGCCCGTCGACCAAGTCGGCAAGGTGGCCGAGGCAGCCGGAGTCGCAAAGCTCGTGTTAAGTCACATCGTTCCTGGCAATGCGAGCAATGATCAGCTTTCGGCGGCAAAGAATGGCTTCTCCGGAGAACTGATCATCGGGCAAGACCTGATGACGATTCCCTTAACTGCCGCCTCGCAACGCAAAGGCTGAACTAGGATAACGAACCCGACTCCGAAGGAGTGATCGAGATTATCCTTTCATCTCGGTGATGTAGCTTGCCATTGGCTGACCATCTTACAGGATTAGCCGCCGCGCCGAAGATGTCGCCTTCTGGCCGATTCCGTTGAAAAAGTCCCATGTGGCGCGCACGCCGATTTTCTAAGGGCTACCGGTGCGGTCGACGCCGTTAGACAGTGGGGACCACGTCAATCTACACTGGATCGCTCTGTGGTCTTCCTAGCTTTGCCGTGAAGGCTTTTCTTTCCGGAATTCGCCCTGAGCTGATTTCAGCAAGATTTTTGCGCTGGTACTATTTTCGACTTTTTCAACAGTATCGGCCCCAAGCGACCGCGCCCGTCCTCGACTCTACCCAACTGTGAAGTCCAGCGCTGTCAGCTTCCGGGGCTAAAGCGGAAACGGCAGACGACAGCACGAACGGCGCTTTGGGCCCTCGGCAGTCGATTGGCTTGCTCAGGCGAACATTAGTTCTTGATGAAGATCTAGCCCGCCTGAACAGTGACCGGGATCGGCAAGGAACTGCACTCGCGCTGACTGACTCATCAGGAAACTGAATCGCACATAGCTGGGCTATTAGTGCTATACTGCATTGCGCTCTATTTGGGGAGGGCCCCATGACAAACCACAAAGTCATTGCTGCACTGGTTGGTTTCGGTTTGGCCGTGCCCGTCGTTGCACTAGCCCAAGACCAGCGCCTCGAGGAACAGCTCGTCAATGCGATGAACAAGGTATTCGGGGTACATCCCGGATTCCGGGCCAATCACGCCAAAGGCATTGTTGTCGAGGGGAGCTTTAAACCATCTCCGGAAGCCGCAGAGCTAAGCCGAGCGGCCCTGTTCAGCGGCGGCACGATCTCAGTGACTGTGCGCTTCTCAGACTCTACGGGAATACCAAACCTGCCGGATGGGTCCGAAAACGCCAATCCGCACGGCATGGCAGTGAAGTTCCATCTGCCGGACAGCAGCGACACCGATATTGTGATCAATTCCTTCAAGTTCTTCCCGGTATCTACGGGTGAAGAGTTTCGTGACCTGCTCTTGGCGCTGGCGGACAGCCCGCCGAACGCTACCAAGCCGACGAAATTCGAACAGTTCGCGGTGAGCCATCCCTCGGTCCCTGCCGCTTTCAGCACCGTAGCCACGCCAGACAGCTTCGTCGACGAAGAATACTACGGCATTGATGCGTTCGTTTTCGTCAACAAAGCGGGTGAGAGGAAGGCAGTCCGGTATCAGATGCTGCCTGAGAACGTCGTTCATCTCGATAAATCTGACGCGGCGAAACGGGCACCAGACTTCTTGATGGAAGAGTTGCCAGAACGCCTGAAACGGGGGCCGGTGACGTTTCACTTCAAGGCACAACTCGCTGCGGCGGACGATTCCACGAAAGATCCGACAAAACCCTGGCCCGAGAATCGTAAGGTGGTCGAGCTTGGAGTGCTGACGATCGACAGGGCAACGGAGAACAGTGTCGAGGTCCAGAAAAGATTGCTGTTTCTACCGGGTCAGCTCACAGATGGAATCGAGCAGTCCGATGATCCGCTGATCGACATTCGCAACGCTGCATATGCTGTATCGTTCTCGCGCCGCAATCCCTGACCGGCCCTTCTCGACGGTCACCGACACTTGACGGGTCGTCTGTGAGGGGAAGACCGGCCATGGCCGACCGGTGTTTGAGGTGAACCAGTTCGTGGCCGACTGTCGCGCGGCCTTCGCCGAAGATCAAACGCACATGGTGGTTCGGGAGGTACCACCGCCGCGGAATCTGATCCCGTAGTTTTCCTCGAGGATTAGGCGAAAACAGTCACGCGGCGGCCGTCCCGGTCCAACAGTGTGGCCTTTGACAAAGCGGCCGCGCCCATCGCGCAATGCGATCGGCCGGTCGGATGACGCTATCGCTCCGGCGCTGGATGGCGCAGCAGAATCGGATGAAATGCGCCGCCTGATCCGTGCCCGGGCTGCGATCGTCAGTGCTCGCTCGATCTTCAGGATGGCCTCCACGTAACGCGATCTGACCAAGACCATTAACGCAGCAATATTTTAGCACTTTCAAACGCTTGGGACCAAACACCAGCGTTTTCACTTCGAGACTCGGACTCGGTGCCCCGACTTGCGATTTGCAACGCGCGATCAATCCTCACGGTGGCCTCCCCCGCAATGTAATGCGTAAACAGGAAACAGGGTGCAAATCACCCCGACCTCAGCTCAATAATCTAGTGCGTCCAGTGGTTTACGACAAATCGGGATCAAATTGATCGTTGAAGAGAGCAACCGGATCCCGACGTCGCGGATGCTTGACTAGGAGAGGAATTCCGAGCCGGTCGGTCGCCGTGCTATCACGCCAGTACGTAGCGTGAAAACGCAAGGGATTGCCGCGCGGCTTCGTCTAGCTGCGCTTCGTCGGCATTGTCGCTGAGGTCGCGCCACACCTTGATGTCGCTGCCGATGCCGCCACCCATCTTGACGAAGGGCTCCATGACGACGGTGCCGTTGTAGCCGATCTCGCGCAACGCCGACCCGATTTCGTGCCAGGGCAACCGCCCCTTGCCGGGAACGCGGCGATTGTTCTCGCCAGTGTGGAAATGGCCGAGGAGAGGACCGGCGGTGCGGATCGCCTGGCCGAAGCTGTCCTCCTCGATGTTCATGTGGAAGGTGTCGAGCATTACCTTGACGTTCGGCTTGCCAACCTCGCGCACGAAGGCGACCCCCTCCTCGGCGGTGTTCAAGACATGGTTCTCGAACCGGTTGAGGACTTCCAGACAGAGGTCGATGCCAAGGTCGGCCGCGAAGTCCGCCAGGCTGGCGATCCCCTCTATGCCGCGCGCTCGGTCTCCCGGCTTGTCGACGGGTTTGGAATAGTCGATCGGCCAGTAGGAGTGAAGGGCGCCGCCGATGATATGAATATCGAGCTTGGCAAGGTTTGTGAGCGTTTCTTCGAAGAATGCACGCCCCGCCCGTCTGATCTCGGGATCGGGAGACGACAGATTCCTCTGCGGCGACGGACCGAGACCCGAGGTGAGCGTGATGCCGTTGTCGCGGGCTGACCGGGCGATCTCTGCGATACGCGCCGGACCATAGCTATTTAGATGGTGAGCAGCGATTTCGATCACGTCGAATCCGAGCTTGGCGACCTTTTCCACGTATCTGAGGCAGTCGGCGCTCCACTCCTGCTCCCAGTACGAGTAATAAATGCCGAACTTCATTTGCGCCTCCAGTCTCACAGTGCGATTATAGTTGTAAGCGACCACACCGTTGGCCGGTGGAACCGTGTTACGCGCGTGCCGTGATGCCGCGCGGACCAACGTCGTGCAGCGCTACTTCTTGATGCTTTCGAACAACACCCTCAGCATCGGCGTGCCGGATCGCAAGACCATCACCGCGACCAGAAAAAGGCCCCAGACGGCGGTCGACAGATGCTGGTTCGCGCCGAGCAAATTGAGGCCCGACGACAGGGTCTGCAAGATGATCAGCGATACGAACACCGGCGCGACGCGGCCAAAGCCGCCGAACGGATCGACGCCACCGAGAAAGCACGCAAGCACGGTCACGAGCAGCAGCGCGTCGCCATGGCCGACCCGCACCGAATTGAACCGGGTTAACATCACGATGCCAGCCAACGCACACATCATGCCCGACAGGGCGTAGAGCAGCGTGATCGACCGTTTGACGGGAACGCCTGAGTATTCGCTCGCCCTCGGATTGGACCCGATCATCGCTACGGCGAAGCCGTGACGCGTACGCGCCAGCAGCACATGCCAGAGAATTGCCGCCGCTATAAGCACGAGCATCGGCACGGGAATTCCGAGGATCGCGCCGTGGCCGAATTCGCGCAGGAAATCCGGAAAGCCGGAAATATCCCCGCCGCGGGTCAAAAATTCGCCCAGACCCTTGAGGAAGATCATCATCGCGAGCGAAGCCAGGATCGGATGGGCGCCGAAATAGGCGATCGTCGCGCCCATGGCCGCCCCCGAAGCCCCGCCAACGGCCAGCGCCGCTCCAACGCCGACGACGAACGCAACGACGCCAGCGTCCGGACCGCCGTTCATGTTGAGGATCCAGGCGAGAGTCAGCCCGCTGAGATTGGCGATCGCGATAATCGCGAGATTGATGCCGTTGGCCATGATCGGCGCCAGCATCGCCAGTGTCAGCAGGCCCAAGTCTGGTAACTGAAACGCGATTGAATCGAAGTTCGCGGCGCTTAGGAATTGCGGCGACGCCAGCCCGAAGGCGAACAAAGTGAGGGCGAACAGTCCGAGTAATCCCAGAACCTCGCGCCCAAACGTGTGATTCACACGTTCAATGAGTTTTGGCATGACCGCGCCTCCTCGATCCGCCGGCAAGCCGCGCGACCAGACCAACGTTCGTGAGTGAAATGGCGGCCAGGATCGTCAGTCCGATTACCATCTTGAAGGCGTAGGGTGAAACGCCGAGGAGATTGAGCCCGTTCTGGACGACCGCAACGAGCAGCACGCCGAGGAAACACCCCAGAACCGAGCCGCGACCGCCGCCGAGCCGCGCACCGCCCAGAACCACAGCGGCGAGCACGTCGAGCTCACGACCGATGAGTGCATTGGGAACGACTTCCTGGGCGATATTGACCTGCATCAGACCGCCGATCCCCGCCATCATTCCCATCCAGCTGTAGGCGATGAATTGCATCCTAACCGTCGCGACGCCGGCGCGCCGCGCACCTTCCGGATTGTCGCCGAAGGCATAGAGCTGTCGGCCGATGGTGGTGCGGGAGATCAGGAACCAGGTCGCCGCCATTGCCGCGACCATGGCGGCGACCGGCAAGGTGAGTGCGCCGCCATCGCCGAGCGAGAGGACAGCGACGCGGTCGGTCCACCAGTCCGGCAGATTGTAGATCGATTTGCCAGAGGTCGTGAACATCAAAAGGCCGAACAGGGCATTGAAGGTTGCGATGGTGACGACGATGGAGATGATCCGGAAGCCAGCGATGAGGGTGGCATTGATGCAACCGATGGCTACCCCGAATGCGCCGGCGAACAGGACGCCGAGGAGCCAGTTTCCACCGCCAAGGGCCAGCAACGCCAGCGCCGTGAGGTATTGGACGACCGATGCGCCGACAGCGAAGGAAATGTCGATGCCGCCGGTGATCAGGACGACCAGCAGGCCGACGGCCCAGATGACATTGACGGCATTATTGTTCAGTAGCGACGCGATGTTTCCGGCGCTGAAGAAGCTCGGCGAAGCGAAGCCCAGAAACAGCGCCAGCACGACCAGGACGATGAAGATGCGCGCCTCGCCCTCGTGGTTCCGCAGATAGTCACGCATAGACGGCACGCTCCAGTTCGGCGATGGATATGCGGCGCGGGTCGTATTCCGCGACGATGCGTCCGTCCGCCATGTGGAGGATTCGGTCGGAATTGAAGAAGACCTCGGGGGCTTCGTCCGAAATCATCAGGATGGCGATGCCGCGGGCGGCGAGCGCACGTACAATCCTGTAGATGCCGTCGCGCGCGCCAACGTCGACGCCGACCGTCGGGCAATCGAGGATCAGCACCTTCGGCGAGATGGCGAACCACTTCGCGAGTACGACGCGCTGCTGATTACCGCCCGATAGCGTCGAAACAGCGTCTTCCGGTCTCCCGATCTTGATAGCAAACTCCGTGACGCCCTTCGCGACGGCCGCGGATTTCCTCGCATCCGAGATGAGGCCGCCGGCGTTGGAGATCGTTCGCAGAGTCGTGATCACGGTGTTGTCGGCGATCGATTGCGGCTGCACCAGGCCAAGGGCGAGGCGGTCCTCGGAGACATAGGCGATGCCCGCGGCGATGGCGTCGCGGTTACTGGCGAAGGCGACGGGCGAACCGGACAGCCGGATCGAGCCGGTGTCGGCGCGCGTCATGCCGAACAGCGTATGCGCAAGTTCGGTGCGACCCGCGCCGATCAAGCCGATGAGGCTGATGATTTCGCCGGCGCGCACAGTCAGGTTCACATCCGCGTATTCGCCTGCGCGCGTCAGCCCAGCGATTTCGACGACGATCGGCGACGCGCCGACATCTCGGGCGGTAACAGTCTGGTCGAACCGCTTGCCCGTCATCAGTTCCGTCAGCCGCGACTGCGTCATGCCCGCTGCGTCGAACACGCCGACCAATCGCCCGTCCCGCAGAACCGTGACACGACGCGACACCTCGAGCACTTCCGCAAGCCGATGGCTTACGAAAACCACAGCGACGTTGGCTGCGGAGAGCGTCCGCACGACGGCAAGCAGATGGTCAGTTTCGGCTTGCGTGAGCGAGGCGGTCGGTTCATCCATGAAGATGAGCCTGGCGTCGCTCGCGAGCGCGCGGGCGATCGCCACCACTTGCCGGCCCGAGATGGGCAGGCTCCTCAACGGTGTGTTGAGGTCGAGTTGCACGCCGAGTTTGGCGAGGGCGAAGCGAGCCGTCTCGCGTATCGCACCGTAATTCACGAGCCGCGATGCGCCCACGAGGCCGTCAAAGGCTATGTTCTCGGCCACGGTCATTTCAGGGAAGAGCGCCAGGTCCTGCCAGATGACCGCCACGCCCTTGCGCCGGGCGATGGGCGGCGTCGGCGCCGCGACGCTCTCTCCGAAATAGTCCATGCGCGCGCCCGGGGCCGCCTGGTAAACGCCCGCGATCACCTTGATGAGCGTGCTCTTGCCGCTGCCGTTTTCGCCGGCGAGGCAATGCACCTCGCCGCGCCCGACCGAGAAGGACACGTCGTCGAGTGCGCGCACGCCGCCGAAGCGCACCGACACGTGCTCGAAGCGGATCGCGTCGGAAGCGGAGGGGTGTGACGATGGCGCCGTCATGTTGTCATTGTCAACGCGTGGCCTGGAGTGCCGTCGGGAGTTTGCGCTTTGCAGCGGAGCCTCTCCCGCAAGGCGGGAGAGGCAGGTTGTTCAGAGCCCGAGGTCAGCAAGCTTGTCGACAGTATCCTTGTTGATCGGCAGGAGGTTGTCGGTGATGATGTTGTGGGTTTTCGGGTCGGGATGGACGACCCCGAGGCCCTCAATCGTGTCGCCGTCCTTCACGTCCTGTCCTGCGGCCAACATCTTGCCGACGCGTACGAACACGCGCCCCGCCTCGGCCGGATTCCACATGAACCCGCCCAGGATAGCGCCCCCCTTGATCAGCTTGCGCCCCTGTCCTGGCGAGAAGGGCCCGACTACGAACACCTTGCCCACCTGGCCCTTCTCTTCGATCGCGCGACCGGCGCCGATCGGACCCTGGCTGCCGAATGCGAGGAAGCCATGCAGGTTGGGATGCGCTGCAAGTAGGTCGAGCGCGGTCTTACGACTGTCGTCGACGTTCTCGGCCACGCCGTAGCGATCACCAACCTGTTTCATGTCTGGATAATGGACTTTCAGATAGGCGATCGCCGCGTCGGCCCAGGCGTTGTGGAGGGGAACCGTCAACGAGCCGACGTAGACCGCGTATTCGCCCTTGCCGCCCATCGTCTTGGCGAGCAACTCCGCGTGTGCTTCGCCAAAGCCCTTGGCGGAGGCGAGTTCGAAGTCCCAGTCTTTGTTCTGGATGCCGGGGCCCTCATGCGCGACGACCTTGATGCCCGCCTCGCGCGCCTTCTGCAGCACGGGCTCCAGCGCCTTCTCGTCATTCGGAACCACGCCGATGACGTTCACCTTCTTGGCGATCAGATCCTCGATCGCGCGGACTTGAAGCGCCGGGTCCGCGCTGGTTGGGCCGATCATCGTCGCGTCGACGCCGCCCTTCGCCCCCGCTTCCTTGATGCCGGTCTCCATGGCGTTGAACCACGGAATACCGCCAATCTTAACGACGACGCCCATCGTGGGCTTGTCGGCCGCGTAGGCGCTGGCACTCAGCATTGTAGCGAAAGCTGCGCCCACCAGCAGGGCGCGCCGCGTTCCAGAGACTTTCATCATGACGTTTTTCCTCCCATGGACGCGCATTTGCGCATTTACGGATCAAACGATCCGGTTCCTCTGGATCAGGATCACGATCCAGAATTCGAAAGTTTCAGTGGCGGATCATCCCCGAAGGGCCTGAGCCGCATTCGCCCGGGGCGAGCGCGGCCGGCTGCTCTCCGGGGGCGAGGCCGTCGATTCACGGATTTTAATTTCGCAGGGTAGAAGAACGTGCTTGGCGGGCGCGCCGTCTCCCTTGATGCGGGCGCTCAATCGTTCCCACAAGATCCGCCCCATCTCGCGCACCGGCTGGGCGATGGCGGTCAACGGCGTTGCGCGGGCCCGCATCCAGGCGTAGTCGTCGAACCCGATCAGCGAGATCTCGTGCGGTAGGCGAAGGCCGCGTTCGGCCATTGTCGTCAAAGCCGTCAGCGTCGTCGCATTCGTCAAAGCCTGGATCGCCGTGGGCGGTGAATAGCGGTCGAACCATTCCGCGAGCTTCCGAGACGCTAGTTCGACGTCGAACCCCAGCTCGACGATTGCCGGTTTAGGCAGCCCCTTTGCGCGGAACACCTCGCTTGCGCCTCTGCAGCGTTGACGAATATTGGCGAGGCGCAACGATGTGGCGGCGATGAGGATGTGCCTGTGGCCGAGGTCGATGAGATGCTGGGCCGCAAGGCGGCCGGCTTCCTCGTTGTCGAGCGAAACCGTGTCGGCGCCCAAATTGCCGGTCACGCGGTCGGCGATGACGTAGGACGTCCTCGATGCCTCGACAAGCGCGCGTCCCGGAAAATCATCGGAGCAGGGGATGACGATCAAGCCGGCCGGTCGCCAAGCGAGGACGGCTTTCAGCTTGGAGCGCTCGATTAATTCGTCGCCGTGGGAACTAGCGACGATGACCTCGTAAGAGTTGCCGAGACACTGCTCGACTGCCGAAACGATCGAGGTGAAAAACGGGTTGTCGAGATCGGGAACGAGGATGGCGACGATTTTCGCATCGCCCGAGCGCAACATCGAAGCGAGAGGGTCCGCCCTATAATCGAGCACTTTGACGGCGGTCTCGACTCTCTTGGCGAGCTTAGGGCTCACCGGCTTGCGGCCAGTCAGCACATTCGAAACGGTGGCCGGAGACACCCTTGCCATCTTCGCCACATCATTGATCGAACTTGATTTTTCGACCATGATCTTTGCGCTTCCCGCTTCGAAAATCGTTTTACTGAAAAAACGTTTTTACGCCCGCTTGGGAAAAATGCAAGCAGCAAAGCCGCCGTGACCGTCTCTTCAGCGCGAGCGGCTCGTGTCGGTGCAGAGAAAGAGGCGGAGATTCAAGCGCGATCGCCACCAAGGCGCGCAGTGTGAAGCTCGGTAACCCGCACGGCCCCAAGCCATTCACTGCCGAGGCAAGACTGCAGGGCGCCGAGGCTCTACGTCAGTAGGCCGACGCTCGCGCGCAAGAGCTCAGATCCTGGCCGACCGCCTGCAACGCTTCGCTCGGTCTGCTCCGCGCACGGGAGCGCACATTGCCCCAATAGATGCAACACGCTCAGCCATGATATCAGCGGCGTCCCGCCCGCTGGTGATCGGCGGCAAAGCGAACGGTCTATGAAGTCGCGGGCTGAGAAAGAACAGCAGCTTGGACGCCGGCCAGAGCCGCCTGCAGCGCGGCTTCCTTGGTGTGGTCGAGCGATGTCTTCAGTACGGTACCGCCTTCACCCTTCAAACCTTCGAGCACCTTGTCCGCTGTAACCTTGCGCACCAGGACAAATAGAGCCGCCGTGCCAGGCTCGATGGCGGCCGCGATGTCCTTCATAGATTTGTCATCAATGCCAACATCGGTCAAATAGCCGGCAAGGGCGCCAGAGGCGGCGCCTAGGGCAGCACCAGCGAGCGGCATCAAAAAGATCAAACCAATCAGCGCACCCCAAAACGTGCCACCTACAGCACCTGCTTTGGTGGTGTTGATTAGCTGGTTTAGCTTGATATGACCCTGAGCATCCTTCACGGCGATTGCCGCGTCACCTAGTTCAATCAGGTATTCCTTTTGCATTTTTAGCAATTTCTGGCGGACCTCCTGCATGTGAAGCTCTGTGCCGGTTGGGGTCTTTCCGCGAGCGACCTTGAGCAAACCTCTCCCGCCATCGAGATGCTGGCCTACACACGCTACGTTCTCGACGCGGGAATGCGCGGTGATCTGCTGGCACTCAAGGTGGCACTTGCCCCCTGCGTGATCGGCTACGCGGAGATCGCAACGCGGCTCGCCTCGCGCCCCGGCGCGAACGCTGCGAAAAACTCCTATCGCGTTTGGATCGCCGAGTACGCCGGCGTGCCATACCAGGAGGTCGCGATGAAAGCACGGGCGCACCTGGAGCATCTCGCCAATCTCTACGCCACGCCGGCCCGCGAGGCAGAGCTGATTGCGATCTTCAAGGAAGCCACCCGACTCGAGACAGACTTCTGGGAGATGGGCTGGCGCGCGGGCCAGCCTGTTGAATAGCCCTCGGCAATTTCTGTCGGAGCATCTCCAATCGATGGGTGGGCGACGATTACATTCACCGCCGCCAAAGTCGGTCTGGCGCCATCGAGCGGATTTGCGGCGCACGAACGAAAAGTGGACGTATCTGGTGCGGTTTCTGGTGCGGCGGTCGCGCTGCGGGCAACGAGAACGAAGTAAGCTATTGATCATGTTGGTGGGCTCGGCAGGACTCGAACCTGCAACCAGACCGTTATGAGCGGTGGGGCTAACCTGACCTCGCATAGGGCAGGGCTCTTCTTCAGCGGTTCGGCCAAAAGGCACTTTTGCGCGCGAAATGCACCAAAACTCGCTTTCCGCCTCTGTTACGAGCCGCCTGGGCGCCGACCGTTTTCGTGTCGCGGGCACCGCTGAATTCAACGGGTTCAACAAGGACATCCGCGCTGACCGGATCCAGCCGTTGACGAATTGGGTGCGGACGAATTTCCCCGGTATCGATACATTGAGGATTGTGCCGTGGGCAGGACTTCGCCCGATGATGCCAAACATGATGCCGTGGGTCCGTGCAGGCCGAAGGCCGGGTATTTTCTACAACACGGGCCATGGTCATCTGGGTTGGACACTGTCTGCCGCTACGGTCGAGATGGTGGCGGGGCTCGTCGCCCAAGGAAGTTGATCATGCCGAGCCCGTCTGTGCGGCCCTGAGAGGGCGGGGCGGGCTCTCGCGAACCTTGCTGCTTCGCGTCATGGCCTTCGACTTCGATCCTTCGAAGCGGAAAGTCGCTTGTGCGATGATTTGGCCCGATCCGGCTTGCCGTACCATAGCGCGTGTGCCCAGCCGCCCGTCTTTGCCCTTTGGGCGCTTCGGCGTGGCGCCCTCACTCACTTCGCGAGCGAAGGCTGGTGGGGCCGGCGAGACTCGAACCTGCAACCAGACCGTTATGAGCGCAGCAAATATCCGGGAAATCTGAGTATTTTTAATGACGCTCGCGCGTCCTGATGCACGTTCATGCGCGCTTATTCACGGGGTTTCTGTGGGATTTCTGGTGGGCAGATTTGCTCCCTAAAGCCTCCTAGTCGAATTTGCCAGTGCCGTGGACGCCGTCAATTGCGCTACTGCCGTGCAGGACGGCATGGCAGCGTACAATCGCGATGCCGGTCAGAAGATCACGCTTCGGATCGGCATCAATGTCGGCGACGTTATCATCGATGACGGCGACATTTTCGGCGACGGGGTCAATGTCGCCGCGCGTGTCGAAGCCGAGTGTGAACCAGGCAGCGTTTGCCTTTCGGGCAACGCCTACGAGCAAGTTCGAGGTAAGACCGAATTCGCATTCGACGACCTTGGTGAGCGTCCGCTGAAAAACATCGACCGGCCGGTGCGGCTCTACGCTATTCGTTCGTCAGCTGCGCCTTTGGTCGCTCCTCGCCCGGTTGAAGATACAAGCCGTTTGGCATTGCCGGACAAACCATCAATAGCAGTGTTGCCGTTTGACAATATGAGCAGTGACCCAGAACAGGGATACTTCGCAGACGGCATAACCGAGGACGTCATCACCACCCTCTCGTACATCTCGTCATTGTTCGTAATCGCCCGCAACTCCAGCTTTGCTTACAAGGGAAAAGCCCGAGATCTTCGGCACGTTGGCCAAGAACTGGGAGTTCGGTACCTGCTCGAAGGCAGCGTAAGGCGCTCGGCTGATCGAATTAGGATAACTGCGCAGCTGATAGAGGCGAGTAGCGGTAGCCATCTCTGGGCAGACCGCTACGACAGGCTTTTGGCAGATGTTTTCGATATTCAGGATGAATTGACCAAGGAAATTGTTACTGCGTTGCGCGTGGTTCTAGCCCAAGAGGAAAGCGCACGGATCTGGCAACGATCCACCAACAGTGTCAGCGCGTGGGGCGAAGCCGTGCGAGGTTACGACCACATATGGCGCGGCACGGCAGCCGATATGAAGACGGCTCGCCAGCACCTGACGGCGGCAATTGAACAGGACCCCAAATTTGCCAAAGCCATCACTATGCTGGCTCTGACTCATTATTTCGATATTCGTTTTTCGTACACGACTGCAATCGGCGAGGCACAACGACGATTTGTCGAAGTCACCGATCGAGCTTTAGCTCTGGACCCGGACGAGCCCTACGCAATCGGAATGAAAGCTAACGTCTTGGGTCTTCAAAGAAGACTTCGACGAAGCGGTCCAACAGGCTAAACGTGCTCTGGCAATAAGTCCGAGCGACGCTTTCCTCTTGCTGTTAGCGGCTCGTGTTTTCATCAATGCCGAACGATCAACCGAAGGAAAGCAGGCGATACGTTCTGCGATGCGTTTGAATCCGTTCTATCCCGTCAACTATCTTGCTGTCCTCGGCGACGCCCTCGTCCATCAGGGAAAGTCCAAAGAAGCGCTCGACGCATTTGGTGAGTTGGTACGCCGAAATCCAAATTACATTTCGGCGCACTTGCATCTCGCGGGACTGTATAGCGTGTCGGGAAAACTTGAATTTGCGCGAAACGAAGTCGCAGAAGTATTGCGGATCAATCCGGCTTACAGGGCTTCCATGGCGAGCAGCTTTTATCTTTCTTCCGATGAATCTCGCAAACAGAAGTTTCTTGACGCCTTGCGGGCTGCTGGCCTGCCAGAGTGACTAAGCCGCCGGTTAGGCGGCACTTCCGCCAATGGCCCGAAGCGGCGGATCGCCGACGGGCAGAGCATGTCCGCTCTGCCCCCGGTGATTCAGACATCAACTTGTTCGGCAATCGCGAGCGCGTCGTCGACCTCGATGCCGAGATATCGGACTGTGCTTTCGATCTTGGTACAGTTGTGCATCGCCGGTATTCCATGGCCATGCTCGCGAAACAGCCAACGCGGACCTTATTCGATCCGGGTTATTCAAAGCGCAATGCCGCAATCGGATCGAGCCGCGCAGCTTTCTGCGCCGGATAGAGGCCGAACGAAATGCCGACAATCCCTGCGAATCCGCAAGCCAGCATGATGGCCCACGGGCTGATGAGAATGGGCCAACCGGCATTCCATGCGATCGCGACGGCGACGACGGCTCCCAGCACTGCTCCTGCGATCCCTCCGATCAATGAAAGTATCAAGGCTTCAATCAGGAACTGCCATCGGATATCACGGCGACTGGCGCCGACCGCCATGCGTAACCCGATTTCGCGGGTCCGTTCGGTCACCGAGACCAGCATGATGTTCATGATGCTGATGCCGCCGACCACCAGCGAAACCGCTGCCACTGCGATCAGCAGGATCCCGAGAGTCCGTATCGCAGCGCCACGTGCGGTCAGCAGGTCTGCTGGATTCTCGATCCTGAAATCGCTGCGAGCATCGCCGCGAATATGATGGCGCTGTCGTAGCAGGTCCTCGATGTTGCGTTCGATTTCGGGCCTGTCGCTCGCATTGGACATCTTGATCGAGATGAAATCCAGGGCTTCGCGGGTAGTGCCATGCACGGCACCGAGGACGCGGCTCTTTGCGGTCGAAAGAGGAATGAATACGACGTCGTCCTGACTGCGCCCGGCTGCGCCCAATCCTTTTCTGTCGAGAACGCCGATGACCGTGAAAGGTACGTTGCCAATTCGAAACGCCTCTCCAATCCTCGCACGCCCGTCAAATAGCTCATCGATGACCACCGACCCCACGATCGCGACTTTGGCGCCGGAGGTGGTCTCGTCGCCCGTAAATGATCGCCCCTCGATTACTCGCCATTCGCGGGCGACCAGATAATCGGTATTAATTCCAGCCACCTGCGTCACCCAGTTCTTATTGAGCGCGACGAGCGGCACCGACCGCGACAGCAGGGGCGCGGCCACCTGCACGTCCACCAGTTCGCGGCGGATCGCCGCGGCGTCCTCTTCGGTGAGGGTAGGCTGTGTTCCAGACTCAAGCCTTGCTCCGCCGGCATTGCGCGCTCCGGGTAAGATCAGCAGGAGGTTGGCTCCCAAGGTACGGATCTTTTCCGAGACCTCAGCTCGTGCACCCGCTCCCACCGACACCATGCAAACCACGGCCGCGACACCAACGATGATTCCAAGTGCAGTCAAGGCGCTGCGCAGCTTGTTCGCGCGAAGCGCTCGTGCCGCAATGCGCAGATCTTCCACGGGGCTCATGAAGGAGAACCCACGCCGATGGCGCTTGACGGCGCGCATTCGCACGTTGCTCCATCGTCGTCGATAATTCGTCCATCATGCATGGTGATCCGTCGCTGCGCACGACCGGCAACCTCAATGGCGTGAGTTACCACGATGAGGGTGCGACCGTCGCGATGCAGGTCGTCGAACAGAGATAGGATCTCCTCGCTCGTGGTGCTGTCCAGTGAACCTGTCGGCTCGTCAGCGAGGATAACAGCCGGATCGTTGACCATCGCGCGGGCGATCACAACTCTCTGCTGTTCTCCTCCTGAAAGTTGGTTCGGCCAACGATGACTACGGTCGGCCAGACCCACACGCGCGAGTGCATCCATCGCCGTTCGGCGGCGTCTCAGGCGCGGCGCGGAAGCGTAGACGAGAGGCAACTCGACATTTTCCAGCGCGGTCGCCCGCGGCAGAAGTGCCGGCAATTGGAACACGAAGCCGATGTCTCGGCTCCTGATGGTCGCCCGCGCCGCCTCACTCAATTGCGCGACATCGCGTCCTTTCAAGGCGTACTCCCCGGAATCCGGCCGATCCAACAGACCGAGGAGGTTCATGAGGGTAGACTTCCCCGAACCCGAGCGGCCGCGGATCGCGACGAACTCGCCAACCGCAATCGAGAGCGATACGTTGGATACCGCAGCGATAACATCCTCTCCGGATAAGTATTGCTTCGAGAGACAAACGGTCCGGACCAGCGGCGGCATCCTAAAAATCCGATCTCAGAATCCGAGGCGAATCCCGAAGTAGCGCCTTGGGGTCTGCGTACTGGCAACCCCGATGATCAACTGCCGGCCCTCAGCGAGCTGGCCTTCCAGGAGTTCGGCACCATTGTCGTCTGTCGCACCCAGCTTGACAGCGATCGGACTGGGTTGCCCGTCATCGCCAATCGCCCAAACCGTCGCGAATGCCTTTGAGGAAGCCGCGTCGGTCTGACTACGGCGAGCGGGTCGAGAGTCGGCCTCCGCCGGCTGGAAACGCAGCGCCTGGCCGGGAATTTTGAGCACCTCTCCAGTATCGCTCACCACGATCCGAAGTTGTGCGGTCATACCCGGCAACAGCAGGAGCTCCGGATTTGGTGCGGAAACAATGGTCGTATAGGTGACGACATTTTGCACGACGTCGGGAGACTTGCGGATCTGCAGAACCCGGCCGCTGAAGGTTCGATCAGGGAAAGAGTCCACTGTGAACTTGGCCGTCTGGCCCACTTTCAATTGCCCGACATCGGCCTCGTCAATCTTGCCATGCACCTCCATCTCACGCAGATCGTTGGCGATCTTGAACAACGTCTTGGCTTCGAGGCTGACTGCAACCGTTTGTCCTGGATTAACATCCCGATTGATGATGATTCCGTCGATCGGCGCGCGAAGCACAGTACGATCAAGGTCGAGCTGCGCCTGATCGAGGGCCGCCTGCTTCTGCTCGACAACAGCCTGTGCATTCTCGAGATTAGCCTCGGCCATCAGCCGTTCTGCTTCCGCGATCGCAATGGCCTCAATCTTCATCTGGATCTGATCAAGGGAGGCGCGCAGGTCGGCGGCTCCCGCATCACGCAGGGCCCGCGCCTGGGTTAAGTCGCGCTCGGTTCCGGCTCCGGTACGCGCCAATGCCACCTTTCGCAGGAACTCCCTCTCGACCTCGTCCTGCCGCGCCTTATTCGCGGCCGATTGCTCCTCTGCCAGTTTTTCGGCCGTCTGCGCATTCGCGACCGCGACCTTCGCTCGTTCAAGTGCCGCCTTTTGTACCTCGGCAGTCGCTTTCGCCACTTTAAGGGCCGCTTTCGCTTCATTGACGCGAGCGGCAAAGATTTCTGGATCGATTTGCGCGATCGGCTGCCCAGCCGTTACAGCATCGTTGAAACTAACGAACACTTGCGCGATTCGCCCCGACAGTTGCGAGCTGACATCGACGCTTACGACGGCCTCAATGGTGCCGCTCGCCTTGACCAAAGTAGCGATGCTGCCGCGTTCGACTGAGGCGGTAAGGAAGGTCGGGACCGAGGATTCGTGGCTATGGCTATAGGTGTAACCCAGCCCGACTATGAGCCCGCAAAACAGAGCGGCAACGGCGAAACGCATGTGTGGCTATCATCCTGATCACTGACCGCTTGGAGCAATCCCAAGAAGCGGATTGGTTCATTCAAGCTGAACATGTCCGCTAGACAGCACGTAGAAAGCTGCTGCCTCCCAACGCCGGTCGGTCCCGGCAAACAGTTCTCGAAGACCCCGGCGACCAATGGAGCCGACGGGGCCCCGCACTCAATGCCGAAACAGCTTCGCCCCGCGTGTCGTGACCCGCAAGTAAGCGATGTCCTACTCAGAGGCCGGCACGGCACCGCGGCTTGGACCGAAGCGCTCACGGGGCTAGATGCCTTTTAAAAGCCGCCGCCTCCCGTGTCGGCGGTGCCGCGCTTACGGCATTTGCTGGAAGCAAGCGTTGTCGTACTGGGAGTTGGCTTTTGGATTGGCCCCTGAGTTTCCTGCGCCGGATCCAGCGTACACTTTGCTTGGCGTAGGGTTGCCTAGAGTAGGGAACGGGGAGTTGGTGTTGAGGCTGTCCACCTGACCCGGGGGACTAGCTTGCGCGCCACCGCACGATGCAACACCGGCACCACCTGTACCGTTCTGGCCTTTGGTCCCTAATACCCTATGGGCGTCCGTGGCGAAGACCGCCCCAGCCGAGGAAACCAGCAGGCAGGCGCCGATAATAAGCGAAGTTGTCGGGTGTTTCATCTGGACACTCCCTTTCAAGGCTATGTTGCGCATTGCAAAAATCGCGCAGAGAGTTCCGACAGATAGTTCCAGCATATTTATTGATCGTCCGCTGGTGGGACGTAGTTGCCGATTAGCAAACACCAGACGGGCGCATATCTTCCGGAAACGATCCAAACTTTTTTGGATCACGTCCTCTCCGGCGATTTCAAATGACAAAGGTGACAGATTCTGACAGCGAAGTTAGCGTCAATATATGGCACACCTCGCCAGAGCGCAGTGGCGATGCCAGGTCCTGCAGGCAATGATGAGAATAGCAGATCTCGCTACGGCAGGCCGCGCCGCGCTGCGGGCTTTCAATCCGCACCGTGTCTGTTCAAGGTCATTAGCGGCGTTTTGACTGTCGACCGCACACTTCCGGTCTTCGTCAAACAGCCGACATTTGCGCGGGTAGTCGGCATGTTTCAAACGGGCCAATTGCGGTCTCACGCGCCGTGGCGAATGACACGATTATTCAACCACCTCGTCCGCCCGGGAAAGCAAAGCAGGGGGGATGCTGATATTCAGGGCACTAGCCGTTTTTACATTGATCACCAACTCGAACTTTGTCGGCTGTTGGATGGGAAGGTCGGCCGGCTTTGCGCCTTTGATGATCTTGTCGACGTAGGTCGCGCCTCTCCTGAAGACATCGATGACATCGGGGCCGTAGCTCATCAGCGCTCCCATCTTGACAGTATCGCGGTAACCAAAAATCGCGGGTAGCTGTGCCTCCCGTGCAGCATCAACCATACGCTGTCGATACGTCCAAAGACCCTGCGGAAAAACAATAAGTCCGTCAACGCTTCCGCGCAGCACATGGAACACCACATCGATGTCCTCGGTCCGGCGTACGTCATAAGCGTTGAGTGCAACATTCAGCGACCGTGCAGCCTTCTCTGCCGCGTCGAGGTAGATGCGTCCGTCAGGCATTGCAGAATTCCAAAGCACACCAATACGAATGATCTTAGGGGCCGCTTCGTGCAAAAGTTCGAGCATTTTGGCGTTTGTTTCCGGCGTCACCTCCATATTAAAGCCCGTCAAGTTGCCGGCAGGATGAGCGATGCTGGCGGTGAGGGCTGCTCCCAAACTGTTAAGCGCGACGATTGGTATCTGTGCTGTCGCCTTTTTGGCAGCAACAGTCAAAAGGCTGCCTGCCGTGACAATGATGTCCGGCTGACTTTCGACCACCTGCCGCGCCACCTCGTCGTATTGGTCCTCATGACCGCCCATCCAGCGGTACTCGACCGCAAGATTGCTTCCCTCAACATAACCAAGCTCGCTCAATCCGTGCCTGAAGGCGTCAACAACAGGGTTCGGACCCGCTCCAATTGCAAAGAAGACAATGCGCCACACCTTTCCTGGTCGCTGCGCTCTGAGCGATGACGGCACGAGCATTGCGGCAACCCCACCCATGACGAGGCTTCGCCTATCGATCATGCGACGGTCCCTCCTGAAGGCGCTTTTCGCTTATAGCACGACACGATGCAGGCGTGTCCGCGCTCGTGAAAGAGCGTCGCGGCGCCAGAGCCGACATTATGCCAGACTCCCTTCGCAGTTCCGGTAATGGGATGGTCCGGCCGTGCTCCAGCCCCGCCAGTGCGAGAAGCTGGCAAGGGGCGCTCAAGTCAAGGAGCACGCCATGTCTCAGAACCTCAACACAGCGATCGCCGTGATCGGCATCGATATCGGCAAGAACTCGTTCCACCTCGTGGGTCATGATCACCGCGGTGCCATCGTGCTGCGGCAGAAGTGGTCGCGCGGCCAAGTGGAAACACGACTCGCCAACCTGCCGCCGTGCTTGATCGGTATGGAGGCTTGTGTCGGCGCCCATCATCTCAGCCGCAAACTCCAAATGCTTGGCCACGACGCTCGCTTGATGCCGGCGAAATACGTGCGCCCCTACTCGAAGGGGCAGAAGAATGACTTCCGAGATGCGGAAGCCATCGCCGAGGCTGTCCAACGCCCGACCATGAAGTTCGTCGCGACCAAGACCGCCGATCAGCTCGACCTTCAGGCGCTGCACCGCGTCCGCGATCGATTGGTCGGTCAGCGTACCGGCGTCATCAATCAGATCCGTGCGTTCCTGCTGGAGCGGGGCATCGCCGTACGGCAAGGCCTGCATTCCCTGCGGTCCGAGTTGCCGGATATCCTCGCGACGCGTACCGATGTGCTCTCACCTCGCATGTTACGCATCATTGAGGATCTGGCGGGCGACTGGCGCCGGCTGGATGCGCGTATCGAGGGGCTGTCTAGCGAGATCGAAACGCTGGCCCGTCAAGATAAGGCCTGCGAGCGACTGATGACGGTGCCCGGCATTGGCCCGCTTATCTCCAGTGCAATGGTGGCCGCGATCGGCACTGGAGACGTGTTCTCGAAAGGCCGCGACTTCGGCGCCTGGCTTGGACTGGTGCCGAAGCAGATATCGACCGGCGACCGCACGATCCTCGGCAAGATATCAAGGCGCGGCAATCGCTACCTACGCGTGCTGTTCGTCCAAGCCGCATGGGTCGTGCTGGTCAGGGTCAAGTGTTGGGAGCGCTACGGCCTCAAATCTTGGATCGAAGCTGCCAAGAAGCGATTGCATCACAACGTGCTGGCGATTGCGCTCGCCAACAAGCTCGCCCGGGTCGCCTGGGCGGTTCTCAACAAGGGACGCGCCTTCGAGTGCGTCAAGGCTGAGGCGACGGCGTTCTGACCTGGCCAATCCTCGCGCCGTGCTCGGGGCCGTCAAGGCGCAGCCTGGCAGCGTAGAGCAAGACGTCAGGACAGCACGACGGCCGGCCTTGACGGCCCCTTGCGCGCGGCGCGTCTGCGCGCGCAGGCCGGGACGAAGGAACGACCGCCAGGCACAAACCAAGGAACAGTGCGAAGTGAGGAGCTATCGAGATGACGTAACCAACATCCCTTACCCGCCGAGGTCTGCGAGAGGATGAGACGACGATGGAAGATCGGTCTTCCCGGGTGCTGGGCTTTGGGTTCTGCGCGATCGCGTCGGCCGTGGCGCGGTTCTTGAAGTAGTCGAGAACGAAGAGGCGTATCGCAGACGATAGATTATCTTGCCGGCGGTTGCGGTCGATCTCACCAACCAGATCCGACAGCGTCATGCTGCGCCGGTAGGCGATCTCCTTCAGGGCCGTCCAGAATGCCTCTTCCAGGCTGACACTGGTCTTGTGGCCGTCGACGACGATGGAGCGCTTCACCACTGGGGATTGCACGGCTGTCCTCGCGACACTATGGGTACTCATGCCACCAGTGTCATTTGCGCCAGCAGGGCCAGTCCGATCCTGCAAACGAGAACGGCTCCGGCGCGCGAGGCTGGATACACACCAGAGCCGTCCCTCCCTGTGCGCTCCGCCGTGCGCAAATCCATCGTACCGTCAAAGAACGGCAAGGCGAGGCGCACTCTCGGAGTAGCCCAGAAGTTGTACTTGACGCGAGACTCGTTGCCGGAGTCCGATCCGCGGCCATGGGGCGGGATCAGCACGATATCGACGAGCGCAAGCGGTTAGAGTGGCTTTGCCTGGAGTTGGCCGACAGCAGCCCGTCGCGAATGGCGGGCTTCCTTCGATAGGGCCGCTTAGTTAAGCGGCGTCCGTCTTCAAGAGCCGGACGTAGGTCCCGCTCTCGTGCAGCTCGAGCCAGCCGCGCTCGACCGCCATCTTGATGCCCGCACCGAATTCCTCGCCGCTGGCCTTCAGTGTGTAGAGGAACGGCGCGTTGATCTTCTCGATAGAGATTCGACCGTCCTGGACGGCTTCGATGCCGCCGGCGAGCTCGACGAGCTTGCGGGCGGCGGCTTCCGGGTTGGCGAAGGGACGTTCTGACTTAAGTTTCATGAGCCAGTCTTAGCGCGATTCTGGCTCGGTCGTCGGTGTGGAGTGGTGCCGGTCGGCTCGCGACGCACGCCCAACGGCTGATGCGGCGACTGTCTACATCCTTGGGTCATTGCATGCGGGGCAAATTACTGTCCGAAGCACTGTCGAAAAAATTCGCTACGCGAGCGTCGCTACTGGGCAGACTGCTCCCGATGAGTGACGCTAAATTCAGTTGTGTTTGGAAAGAATTGAGATGGCCAGTGAACTAGCTCACATATCGCGTCGCTGACTTAGAACTAAGTTGACCAGGAAATTCGTGGTGGAAATATCTCTAATCCAAGTGGGGTATCATCATGAAAAATCTGTTCTTGATCGCAACCGCGATCGCTTCCGTAGCAGGTGCGACGACCCATCAAGCTGGCGCGTGTACTTTGCGCTTTCCGGCTTTCGAAGTGACGGGCTTTCCGATCTCGCGGCACCAAGTTGCAGTGCTGGGAGCGGCCCAAGTTGAGGAGAGTTCGGCTACGCCAAAGCTGATGTTGGCTGGTATGCCCGCTTCTCCTCATCAGATCGCGGTTCTGACACAGCGTCCAAAACCACGGATAGTTGAGGCATCGGCGGATTTAAGCCAACTCACCGTAGGCCTGGCGAAGCTTAGCTCGCAGAGTAGCAGCGGAGAGATGTGTGTGCCTGACTGATTTTGGCATGCAGACCTATTGCGGTACCTTGCGCCACCCGCCTTCGGGCGGGTTTTTTTTGTGAACCCAGCAACCGAATTTCACCGGCTCGGTGTGACAAGGCTGCACAACACGCTGGGCTTCGATTCCGGGCCCAGAGCTCACGCTCCATCGCGGGACAGCTGTGCTGCCGACATTTTCTGCTGAGGCTGGATCGCGGCGCGGTTCTTAAAGTAGTCGAGAACGAACAGGCGCATCGCGGACGACAGATTACCATGCTGGCGGTTACGGTCGATCTCACCGACAAGCTCCGACAGCGTTATGTTGGGCAGGCTCGAAATCTCCTTCATGCCGGTCCAGAAGGCCAGCTCTAGGCTGACGCTGATCTTGCGGCTGGCGACGACGATGGATCGTTTCGCGCGGGGGATTTCATGGCTGGCTGTCTCGGCAGGATATGCTGAAGTTGTCGCAGGTGAGCGCGAAGGCTTCTTTCGCCTTAGCGTCCTCGAAGCAAAAGCGCGGGCCGACGTCGGCGCGGTCGATATGCCAGTCCACTTTATTTTCTTTGGCGATGCGAGACGCTCCCCCGCGTGGGAGATCCAGTTGTCTTCCGGCAGCGAAAACGATTAAGCAATTTGCCTTCGGCATTATGGCCGTCCTCCAATGTCAATTTGGACGCGCATAGCCTGCCGCTGCTTTGCCGAAGTGCAATATGAATTGGATCACAATGGATTCCGGTTCCATCGACTGAGGGAAGGCCCGCCAAGGTGGGATGGAGCGGGCCATGATCGCGGATGAACTTTAGCAACTCCGGCCGTCACGCTACGGCTGAGGCCGTGATCAAGTGGCCCACCCCGGTGGGTTTTGAGGTCGAGGACGGACACTTCGCCGCGACTTGATCGGCACGTAATCGATTTACAGTTCTGCTGTAAGCTATTGATGTGCATAGGTCGGCGAACACCCGATTTTACATCTAAACCTCAGGAGTTGCTCAATAAACGGCTGCCTCTTAATCAGCAGGTCTTCGGCTTTTCATCAGTGCGGGCAGGTCGCGCGGCTGACCACCGATTGACCACCGAAACACCGCGAACAAACGGCGATAAAGGTGGTCAATCGCGAGTAAACTTCATTGTTTTTGTTGATCTTTTCGTTTGCTATTTACGTTCGGGACGCAGGGGTCGCAGGTTCGAATCCTGCCACTCCGACCATTTCTTCCAAAAGTCGACGTTTTGCAGAGGTTTGGGCGAAAGATCGCCCCGCCTCGCAAGACCTTTTTGCACGGATTTTGAAGGTCGGTCCACGGCGGATTTGGGTGGGCAGAGCAGGCTGCCGGGTCGGCATGGCTGGCGGATTCTCGCCGACGCCTGCCACGGCCAGCGCGCCTCGCGCACAACGCTTAGGTCCTTGCTCCGGTCGCGCTCCTCCAAAATGCAAGCAGCGCGGCCGGGATCGACCGCGCTGCTGTAATCTCGCACTACAGAGTTGAGGCGTCAGTATTCATCCGGCCCGTAGACCGGCGCGCCCCAGCCAGGCTCGGCGTATCCATAACCCGGGCCCCAATATCCATAGGCATTGGTGTGGTGCCAGCTTCCGAGGCGACGGCATTGGCCGACACCCGCCATCAACTGGCCGCCACTCATTGCCGGGCCTGCCGCGCCGACGGCGTTTTCACTCGATGGGGTACACCAGCCCGGACCGCGTCCCGCGGCGAGGCTGGGGCTTGCAGTCGCGAGCGGCAAAATCGTGGCCATCAGTGCGGCCGCGCTCACAAGTTTCATACGCGTCATGGTTGTCTCCATGTCTCGGTTTGACAGGGGACCAATCCCTGCCGCTAACAGCCGTTCCTCAACGAGCGGTCGCGATTTCGCGAGCTATGAGGGGTTTCGTGGGTTTCAGGGAATATCGTGATCCCGTTTACATGAGTGTGACTTAGCGGGCGCGCGCCATCATCTGCGTGCCACCAGCAAGCCGAGCAGAAAGGCCACCAGCAACGATGGCAGCGGTGCTTCGCGCACCATGCCGCGGACGATGTCCGGCCAGTGTTGGCCAGTGCCGCTCTCGCCTGTCGGCCAAATACCCCATTCCGATGCAAGCATTCCGATTTCACGCGGCGTGAGCTTTGAAGCGTCGCGGACACGGTAGATGGCGGCGTCCGAACGGTCGCGCGCCGGCAGCGCCATCACAGTGGCGAGCGCGGTGCGCAGCGTCATCTCGCCGTAGCCTTGTAGCCGGACCGACTCCTCGGGGTCGGACGTCATGTGAACGCCTCCGTTACGCCGCGAAGTGGCGCGCGATGGTGAAGACCGCCGCTGCGCAGAGAATCAGGGCCGAAACCGCGCCGGCGATGCCGCGCGCGAGGCGTGCGCGTGTCAAATGTCTGGCCATGTTGCTCTCCTCGTCTTTCGAGGGGGAAATCGTGGAGCGGCCGGTTGGTTCCTCACTGCGAGCGGCAATCATGCAGATCAGCGGGTATCCGCGTCACGCAAATCACCGGATATCGGGTGCTCGGCGATCGTCATCAGGCGAGCTTGCCGGCGGCGCTTTCGAGCAGTCCCCAGGCCTCATTGCCGAACCGTGTCTTCCATTCGCCGTAGAACCCGGCCTCGCGCAGCTTGGCGCGGAAACCGTCGAGCGCGGGCCTGGTGAATGTCAGGCCGTTGCTCTGAAGAACCGATTGCACCGTCGCGTTGAACGCCTTCATGTCGTCACGCTGCTTGAGGCCGGCATCGTTGATGGCCCTGGCGACGACGGCCTGAAGATCCGCGGGCAACCGCTGCCAGGCGCGGCCGTTGGCGACGAACCAGAAACCGTCCCAGATGTGGTTGCTGATGGCGCAGTATTTCTGCACCTCGTAGAGTTTTGCGATCTGGATGATCGGCAGCGGATTTTCCTGCGCATCGACGATGCGGGTCTGGAGCGACGAGTAGACCTCGCTGAATTGCAGGCTGGTGGGCGAGGCCGAGAGCGCCTTGAACATGGAGATGCTGAGCGGGCTGACGGGCACGCGGATCTTCAATCCGTGCATGTCCTTGGCGTCCTCGATCGGCCTCATGCCGCTCGTGATCTGGCGAAAACCATTGTCCCACATCTTCTCGAACGCATGGAGGCCGACCTTCGCCATCGCCGCGCGGACATGGGCGCCGAGCGCGCCGTCCATCGCCTTCCACACCTGGTCGTAGTCGGCAAAGGCGAAGCCGACTGCATTGATCGCGGCCACCTGGGCCAGCGTCGCCACGACCAGCGCCGACGGCGTGAAAAAGGTGATGGCGCCGCTGCGCACCTGGGTCAGCATGTCGGTATCGCCGCCGAGCTGGTTGTTCGGGAAGATCGTGATCTCGACGCGGCCGCCGGTCTCCTTCGCGACGCGGTCGGCGGCCTCCTGCGCGCGGATGTTGAGCGGATGACTGAGCGGCAGGTTGTTGCCGTATGTCAGCGCAAACTCGGCAGCGCGGGCGACGCGCGGCACGGCACCGGCGAGGCCGGCAGCGGGCAGGGCGGACAGCGCTTGCAGGGCGTGCCGGCGGGTCAGGGTCACAGCCTCTCCTCCAACAAGATCTTTGATGTTGCATGATATCGTCTGCGACGATCTTGCCGCGAAAATCGCGAATGACGGCCAGGGTGTCAAACGACAAAGGCAATCTTGATTTGGAAATGAATGTTCCCTATTGTGTACAGATGCGAAGGAACACGCGAGGATTGCAGCCCATCTCCCGTCCGCGCGGCCGGCCGCGGGAGTTCGACATGGACGTGGCGCTCGACAGGGCGGTGCGGGTGTTTCGCGAGCGCGGCTATCACGCGACCTCGATCGGCGATCTGACCGAGGCGATGGAGCTCGCGACAGGCAGCATCTACAAGGCATTCCCTGACAAGCGTGCGGTGTTCCTCGCCGCGTTCGAGCGCTACACGGCGCTTCGCCAGCACGAAATCCGGCGCGCCGCCGCGGAAGGCACCTGCGGGCGCGACCGCCTGCGCAACGTGCTGCTTTCCTATGTCGAAGCGTCCCAGGGCAGCGAAGGACGGCGCGGCTGCCTCGTCGTTGGCAGCGCAGTCGAGCTGGCCGCGCGCGATCCGGAGATCGCGTCGCGCGTCGCGGCCCAGCTGAAGAGCAACGAAGGTTTCATCGCCGGCCTCATTCGCGAGGGGCAGGCCGACGGCTCGGTCCCCGCTCGCGTCGATCCCGACGATACCGCGCGCCTGATGATCTGCATGACGCAAGGACTTCGCGTGGTCGGAAAGGCGCGGCTGCCGCTCGATGGCGAGCGCATCGTTACGGTCGCGATGAAGCTGCTCGCCTGATTTGTTTGCCTAATTAGGAAATAAACGTTTCCTATATATGGAGTGTGTGATGACGATGAACGCCACGATCGAAACCGCGCCCGACGAGGGCGCCGTTTCGCGGCGCCTGACCATTCTGCTTGCCGCCGCCTGCGGCATGGTCGCGGCGAACATCTACTATGCGCAGCCGCTGATTGGGCCGATCAGCACGGCGCTCGGCCTTTCGCACGACGCTGCGGGCCTGATCGTCACCATGACGCAAGTCGGCTATGGCGTCGGGCTCCTGCTGATCGTCCCGCTCGGTGATCTCGTCGAAAACCGCACGCTGATCTGCTCCGTTATCGGTCTTGGCGCCGCTGCATTATTGGCCGCCGCCTGCGCGACACAGGCCTTGCCGTTTCTCGTCGCTGCACTCTTCATCGGGCTCGGCTCGGTCGCGGTCCAGATCATCATTCCCTATGCCGCGCACCTTGCGCCGGCAGCAACGCGCGGACGCGTTGTCGGCAATGTCTCGACAGGCCTGATGCTCGGCATCATGCTGGCGCGGCCGGTTTCGAGCTTCCTGGCGTCGATTGCCTCGTGGCATGCCGTCTTCTCGGGCTCGACCGTGCTCATGATCGCGCTCGCCGGTGTGCTGTGGCGCACGTTGCCGAAGCGCATGCCGGTGGTGCGGCTGCACTATCTCCAGCTGCTAGGATCGATGCCGCATCTGGTGCGGACGACGCCGGTCCTGCGCCGTCGTGCGCTGTATCAAGCCTTCCTGTTCGGCGCGTTCAGCCTGTTCTGGACCGTGACGCCGCTTCTGCTGGCGAGCCCTGCGTTCGGCTTGTCCCAGCGCGGCATCGCGTTGTTCGCGCTCGCTGGCGTCGCCGGCGCGGTGGCCGCGCCGATTGCTGGACGGATTGCCGATCGCGGATATAGCCGCGGCGCGACGCGCGCTGCCATGCTGCTGGTCGCGGCCGCTTTTCTGATTACGCATATCGGCGCCGCCGGCTCTACGCTGAATCTCGCTTGCCTCGTCATCGCGGCGATCGCGATCGATTTCGGCGTGCAGGGCAATGTCGTCCTCGGCTTTCGCACGATCTTCGCGCTCGGCCCGGAGCACCGGAGCCGTCTCAACGGCCTCTATATGGCGACGTTCTTCACGGCCGGTGCCGCGGGCTCCGCGCTTGGCGGCTTTGCCTTTGCGCATGGCGGCTGGACGCTCGCATCCTCGATCGGCTTTGCGCTGCCGGCCGCGGCGTTGATCTACGCTGCCTTCGAGTGAGGTACTTGGCAGCACGGGCAAGGATTCGGAAACTATCCGCCGTCTCTCTGTCCGCCGCTAACGAATCGAAAAAGGTTCTGGCGCACCTTTGGCCCAGCGAATGGGAATTGGGGAGATTTCGATATGGACGGGAAAGCCATCCTGGAGAACGTACGGCGCTATCGGGCGATCGCGTCACTGCACCGCCAGACGGCCGCGTTCCGGCCGCATCAGAGCTGGTCTCTGCTGGAGCAGGCGAGCGAGTGGGAATCCCGCGCGCTGGCGGAGCTCGAGGCTTACTTCGCCGGCGGTGATCGTCGCTGGTCCGGGCCTGCGCAAGCCGGTCTGGAACTGATGGCGGCATGAGGCCAAGGTCGCCGCACCCGGCTGCAAGCGCCGGGTAGACAGGCCATTTCTACTTTGCATGGGGTTGTTTTCGACTTTTTGGATGAGCCGCGCAGCGTTAACCATTTGATGCCCTGCGGCGTCCGAAGACTAACCTGATGCCGGTGTTGCACACCTGCATCATGCGCGCCCATAATTACCGTGCCGGCTGATCGAAGAGCCCGCGGATATGGGAATCCTGATGCAGCCTGTTCATCCTGCCTCTATGCGGCGTGCGCTGATCGGCGCGCTCGCGCTCGCCGCGGTCGCAGCGGCAGGCTGGTTGACCTACGTTGTCGCTCTGGACGCAGATTTCGCGCGCATGCAGCGCGAAGCCAACGACCGGCTCACGCTGATCGCCAGCAGCTTCGATGCCACCGTCGCGCGCTACCGTTATCTGCCGGCGGTCCTCTCACTCGCCGATCCGATCCGCGAGCTCTATCGCAATCCCGGCGATGCGGCGGCGATCGTGGCTGCCAATCGCTATTTGCAATCACTGGATCAGAAGGCAGGCTCAGCAGAGCTCTTCGTGCTCGACAGCACGGGCTTTGCGCTCGCCGCCAGCAACTTCGACGATGCGTCGAGCTTCGTCGGGCAGAACTACGCCTTCCGCCCCTATTTCCAGGACGCGATGCGGACCGGCGAAGGGCACTACTATGCGGTCGGCGCCACCACCGGGCAGCCCGGCTATTTCCTCTCGCATCGCATCGAGGAGGGCGGCAAGATCCTCGGCGTTGCCGTGGTCAAGATCGATCTCAGCCCGCTCGAGACCGACTGGGCCCGCGCCGGCGATCTCATCGCCATGGCCGACGAGCATGGCGTGATCTTCCTCGCCAGCCGCCAGGAGTGGAAATATCACCCGCTGACGCAAATCCGCGCGGACCACGTCGCGGAGCTGAGCGCGGCGCGGCAGTTCGGCCAGGCGATCGATGCGGAGCCGGTCTTCGTTCCCGGCGGCAACCGCGAGGGCGTGCAGATCGGCCGTGCACGCGGGCGCGGCGGCGCGGAGCTTGGCGAATACACCCTTGAGGTCCGGCCGCTCGATCACGGCTGGAAGCTGCTTTTGTTTTCCGATGTGGTCGATGCTCGGCGTCATGCAGCGACGATCGCTACCGCCTGCGTCTTCGCGCTCGTCGCGCTCTTGATGGGCATCATGGTCGCCGATCAGCGGCGCCAGGTGCTCCGCGCCAAGCTCGAGGCGCATGACGCGCTGGAGCAGCGCGTCGCCGAGCGGACAGAGGAGCTGCGGCGGACCCACGAGAACCTCGTGCAAAGCGCCAAGCTCGCAAGCCTCGGCCAGGCGCTGGCCGGCGTCGCGCACGAGATCAACCAGCCGCTCGCGGCGCTGATCACCTATGTGGCAAGCAGCCGCGTCCTGCTTCGCCGCAACGAGGTCGAGCGTGCGGCGGCCAATCTCGACCTGATGTCCGCAGTCGCGGAGCGCATGATGGCGCTGATCTCGCACCTACGGATGTTCGCGCGCAAGGAAACCAGCGCGCGCAGCGCCGTCGCGCTCGCGGCCGTCGTCGACAATGCGCTCCGCCTGCTGCAATACCGCATCAACAACGACGGCATCGAGGTCGTGCGCGCCCTTGGCACGGAGCCAGTGCATGGTTTTGCCAATCCCGTTCGCCTCGAGCAGGTCCTGGTCAACCTGCTGTCGAACGCGATCGATGCGATGCAGGGTCGCGAGCGGCGTATCCTCGGCGTCGTGCTCGAATGGCGGGAGGGCGTGGCCGTGATCGCGATCAGCGATACCGGCAAGGGAATCGCGCCCGAGCATATGAAATCCCTGTTCGACCCGTTCTTTACCACCAAGGAGATCGGCGAGGGGCTTGGCCTGGGGCTCTCGATCTCGTACGGGATTGTCCGGGAATTCGGAGGAGACATCCTGGTGGAGAGCGTGCCGGGCCAGGGATCGACGTTCAAGGTGATCATTCCGCTCGTCGAGGCCGGCATGTCGTCGGCCAGGTCGGAGCTGCACGCATGAGCGGTGCTGTGCTCGTCGTCGACGATGAGGAGATCGTCCGCAATTCGGTGCGGCAGTGGCTGGAGCTCGGTGGCTTCACGGTGCGGGTCGCAGCCGGCGCCGACGAGGCGATGGTGCTGCTGAAGCAGCGTGCGCCTGACGTCGTGCTGAGCGATTTCCGCATGCCGCAGACGTCGGGGCTCGAGCTGATGCGGGCGATCCACCGCGCCGATCCCGATCTTCCCGTGGTGCTGCTGACCGCCCATGGTGACGTGCCGCTCGCGGTCGCCGCGATGCGCGAGGGCGCCTATGACTTCCTGCAAAAGCCCTATGATCCGGAACAGCTTTCCGCCGTGATCTCCCGCGCGGTCGAGCGGCGGCAATTGAAACTGCAGCTCGGCGAGCTCGAAGGCCGTCTCGCTGCGGCTGGCGCGATCGAAGCCCGGCTGATCGGTGTGTCGAAGCCGATGGCTGGCTTGCGCGCAAGCGTTCTGGAGCTTGCCGCCCATGACCGCGACGTCATCGTCACCGGCGAGACCGGGACGGGCAAGGAGCTGGTCGCACGGGCGCTGCATGATTTCGGGCCTCGTGCGAAGGCGCCGTTCGTTGCCGTGAACTGCGCGGCGATCCCGGCCGATCTGTTCGAGAGCGAGCTGTTCGGCCACGAGGCCGGCGCCTTCACCGGCGCGCGCGGGCCACGCATCGGCAAGTTCGAGCATGCCAATGGCGGCACGCTGCTGCTCGACGAGATCGAGAGCATGCCGCTACCGTTCCAGGCCAAGATCCTGCGTGCACTCCAGGAGCGCACCATCGAGCGTGTCGGATCGAACAAGCTGCTTCCGGTCGATGTCCGGGTGATTGCGGCCGCCAAGGGCGATCTTGCCGCCGACAGCCGCGACGGCCGCTTCCGCTCCGACCTCTATTTCCGTCTCGCCGCCGCCGAGATCGACCTGCCGGCGCTGCGCGATCGCGGCAATGACGTGCTGCTGCTGTTCGAGCACTTTGCCGCTGCCGCCGCAAAGAGCGCCGGCCGCACGCTGACGCCGCTCCGGGCCGGTGATCTCGACGCGCTGCTTGCCCATGACTGGCCCGGCAACGTGCGCGAACTGAGGAACGTCGCCGAGCGCTATGCACTGGGCTTGGCGGCGACCGGTCGCAGCGTCGCCGAGATCCTGCGACGTGGCGAGCCGGGCGCGCCGCAGCGGACGCTCGCCGGACGCGTCGCGGCCTATGAGCGGGCGCTGATCGAGGCAAGCCTGCGCGAGCATGACGGCTCGATCGCCGCCGTCACCGAGGAGCTCGGCATTCCCCGCCGGACGCTGAACGAGAAGATGACGAAATATGCGCTGGCGCGGCCTGGTCGGAAGGACGGCTGAGCGAGCAGCATGATCGGCGGAAATCCGCCGATTACCTCGCGCGCGTCGGCGGATTTCCGCCGATGAATTCTCGCCAGCCCGAACTGTCCCCGCAGAAAGCTTGCGAAAACGCGCGAATCCGGCCGCTCTGCCCATCGATCGCGGCTGGCACGGCCGTTGCTGACAGAGGCGGAAGCCGGGACGGCGCCAACTCGCGAGCCAACAAGTGAGCGGACCGTCCCCACGGGCAAACGCGTTGGAGGACGTCATGAGTTCACAGGAAGCCTCGATCACCGATTTCACCGCACCGGGCGCCGAACCGCGCGCGGGCGCCGACATGAGGCGCCGGCTGCGCGCGATCTTCGTCGGTTCGGTCGGCAATCTCGTCGAGTGGTACGATTTTTACGCCTATGCGGCGTTCGCGCTCTATTTCGCCAAGGCATTCTTCCCCGACGGCGACGAGGTGGTGCAGCAGCTCAATGCGGCGCTGCTGTTCGCCGCCGGCTTTTTGGTGCGGCCGCTCGGCGGCTGGCTGTTCGGCCATCTCGCCGATCGCTACGGCCGGCGCAACGCGCTGACGCTCTCCGTCGTGATGATGTGCTTCGGCTCGCTGATCATTGCGGTGACGCCGACCTATGCCTCGATCGGGCTTGCTGCACCGGTCATCCTCGGTCTCGCGCGCATCCTGCAAGGCCTCAGTCTCGGCGGCGAATACGGCACCAGCGCCACCTATCTCAGCGAGGTCGCCGACGAGAAGAACCGCGGCTTCTATTCCAGCTTCCAGTACGTGACGCTGATCGGCGGCCAGCTCTGCGCCATCTTGGTGTTGCTATTGTTGCAGAAGGTGTTCCTGTCGACCGAGGAGATCCGCGCCTGGGGCTGGCGCGTGCCATTCGCCTTCGGCGCAGTGCTCGCGGTCGTCGCCGCGTTGATGCGCAGCAACCTGCACGAGACCGAGGCGTTCAAGAACAGCCAGGCGGTGGTGAAGAAGACCAGCTCCCTCCGAGCGCTCCTCAACTATCCGCGCGAGCTGCTGCTGGTGGTCGGCCTCACCATGGGCGGGACTGCGGCATTCTACACTTACACCACCTACATGCAGAAATTCCTCCGTCTCTCGGTCAAGCTAACCGACGACCAGACCACGATGGTGACCGCCGGAAGCCTCGTCTTCGCGATGGTGCTGCAGCCGATCTACGGCGCGATCTCCGATCGCATCGGGCGCAAATGGCTTCTGATCGGCTTCGGCGTGTCCGGTACGCTGTTCACCATTCCGCTCCTCACGACGCTCCAGGCCGCGCACGACGCGCTGACCGCCTTCCTGCTGATCGCGGCCGCGTGGATGATCGTGTCCGGCTATACCGCGATCAACGCGGTGGTGAAGGCGGAGCTGTTTCCGACCAGCGTGCGCGCAACCGGCGTGGGCGTGCCCTATGCGCTGACCGTCTCGATCTTTGGCGGCACCGCGGAATCGATTGCGCTGTGGTTCAAGTCGATCGGGCACGAAAGCTGGTTCTACTACTATCTCACGGGCTGCATCGCGGTGTCGCTGCTCGTCTATCTCACGATGCGGGATACCAAGAGCAGCTCTGCGATGGACCGGCACGAATAGGCTGCTGGCCACCGCAGGCAGCACACGCCGGCGGTGGCCATTTATCACGGCCTGGTACCGCTCATTTCGCAATGCACAACTATCGCGGGCCCCGAACAGGTGTGCTAGCCTTGCTTGGAACCTCAGCCGCGTTCGCGGCGCAAAAGGGGATTTCCAATGAGCCGCCCGGGAACGTTCTCTGGACCGAAGATACAGCCGTGGTCCTGGCAGGCCTTTGGGTTCGCCTTCATTGTGCTGGTGGCTTCGGCCGGCTTCCAGGGCGCCTGCGCTCTCTTTGGCGCCCAGCTCTATTTTGCCGCGTTCCTGCCGGCCGTTTTCATCGTGGGGATCGTCGCGGGAGCGCCTGCGGCGGTGTTCGCCATCCTGCTCACCGTTCCGCTGGTCTGGTGGGCCTTCATGCCGCCCTTCTTCGAGTTCGGCCCGCTGACGCGTACGGACGCGCATGACATCAATTTGTTCTTCCTGTTCAGCGTGCTGTTGATCGGCCTTGCCGATCTCTGTCGTCTTACCGTGACGATCGTCAATGGCGGCGGCCTCAAGGCAACCGACAAGACGGTCGCGCCGAATTCATAACGGCATTCGCGCAGATATGACTTTATGAACATGGTCGCGAGCGCGGTGCCCGCGATAGCCACGACATGAAGTCCGATGTGTGGATCGTCTCGATCGGCATCCGAAGAACTTTGTTAAGCTGGATGGCCGACTCGAGGACCCCATACCGGCCTTCATAAAGTTCGATCAAAGCGGGTGACCCGCGTTGTGCAGCACGACGCTCTGGTCCTGAGTCCCCCGCGTGTCGTGGCAACGCCTTAGCAGAATGCGAAGGATGAGGGCGAGGAGCAGGACCACGGCGAAAGCGCCGACGGCGGGGATCATCTGATGCTTCACCGCGTGGTGCGCGCCTTGCGACACTTTCAGACCCGCCGTCTCCAGCATCCCGTAAGCGCCGGCAACGAGGATAAGCGCGTAAATGATGCCCCGCTCGGCGGAACTCGCCGCTCTGGTGAGGTCAGGAATCAGCAGCGCCAAACCGATGCCCACGATCGGGAGATCGTAATCATAGGCGTAGGGGCTGATCATCACCGACACCAGCGCGGCGACGCCGAGCGCGGTGCGCGGCGACAGCTTGCGGGCCACCGCAACGCCAATCGCAAGCAACGCAAGGCCGGCGCAGATCGCTTGCCCCCAGAACGCGAGCGCTGGGGCGACGCCCAGCGTATGCAGGGCGGCATAGGAGGAAATCATGCGGAACAGCGGATAGCTGCCGCGCTCCAGATAGCTCGCCGAAGCCCTGACGGCGTCGAAGAGCGCGGGCCAGATCTGCGGACCGAACAGCAGCGTGCACAGAACCGAGCTCGCCAGCACGCCGATGGCGGCGGTCAAAAGCGTCACCCAGCGGCGCGTGATCAGAAGATAGACTGCCATCGCGACCGCCAAATGCGGCTTGATCACCATTGCCGCGAGCGCGAGACCTGCGAACACCTGTCCTGAGGCGTCGCGTTTCTCGACATTGAGGCAGATCAGGCCGATCAATCCTGCGGTCAAGAATCCGTTTTGTCCGCAGGAGAGGGTGACGGCAAGCGCGGGAAACATCACCACCAGCACCAGCGCGAAGGCTCGCCCTGCGATCGCCCGCAGCGTCACGAGGAAGAAGGCGAGCGTGGCGGCCGTGAACAGGAAATAAGCGAGCCCGATCGGCAACAGCGCGAGGGGCGCAATCAGCACGTTGAATTGCGGCGGATAGGTCCAAGGCAGGAAGTTCGTGGCACCGAACATCTCACGCTGCATCTGGAAGAGCTTGTCGAGCTGATAGGCCTGGTGGACATCGCCGAGCCAGACCCTCTGCGCGACGATGTGGAAATCGTCGAAATCGACGAGACCGCGCTGTTGCAGCGGCCCGATCCGGGCGAACCATATGGTCTTGGCGAGAACGCCGATCGTCACCGCCCCGAGAACGAGGCGCGTGTACATCGTCCGTTTGGCTTCCGAGGATTGCGCCAGCTCCAGCGTCTTGGCGAACATGAATTGACAGCCTTCTGGCAGAATTGACAGGTTCGTACCGGTCGCCAGCCTCGCGCTTGAGTGCTGCAGCTGTACGTTGCACCTTGGTGCAGGAAAACCATTAAGAGAAATACATCCGAGAGTTGTTATGGAGCTATCGCTGCACGGGGGGTAGCATTTAGGATTAACAACTCCATAAGAGCTTTCATGAAATCCTCGAGCCCGTTCTCGAATGGCGCGCAGTTCCGCATACTGCGAACGCGCGTTCCAGCACCAAGCGGATCCATTCCGTTGCACGAGGATCGTCGCATCGGTAAAGCCGTGCTAGCAGGGCGAGAGGCGAATCGCGGGCAGGGGACTGCAATGACGACCTTCAACAGGATCTTCACAACCGAGCGCTTGCTGCAGATCATCTGCGTGCTGGCAGCGGCGCTGATCATGAAGCTGATGAGCTGACGTTCGACCGAGCTTCGATGCGTCGGTCAGCGTCCGCGCAATTCCGGCACGTCAGGCAGGTAGTTCGAACCCTCCGAGCCCAGAAAATCGAACATCGCCTGTGCCGGTGGCAGCAGCACCTTGTCGCTGCGGCGGATCACGTACCATTGCCGGACGATGGGCAGGCCCGCGACGTCGAGGATGATGAGACGGCCTTCGGCGAGCTCATGCGCGACCGTGTGCGCGGAGATGAAGGCGATGCCCAGGCCTGCGATCACCGCCTGCTTGATGGTCTCGTTGCTGCTCATCTCCATGCCGATGATCGGCTCGAGATCCGACTTCTGGAACATGCCTTCCATCAGCGTCCGCGTGCCGGATCCAGGCTCGCGCGTGAGGAAAGTCTCGTGCACGAGGTCGGTCAGGTTGAGGCCGGAATCCTTCTCCAGCCAATGCCCCTTGCGCGCGACGATGATGTGCGGGTTGCGCCCCAGTTGGCGGACGTCGACCGTGACGTCGGCCGGTGGCCGACCCATCACCGCAAAATCGAGATCGTAGCCGTGCATGGCCTCGCGGATATCCTCGCGATTGCCGATGGTCAGCTTGATCTCGATCTTCGGATAGCGCTGCGAGAACGCCGCGATGGCGTGCGGCACGAAGTATTTTGCGGTCGAGACCGCGCCGAGGTGCACCGTGCCGCCGGTTCGCCCCGCCAGAAGATCGAGCGCGCCCTGGCAATCCGCGATCGCGGCTTCGATGCGATCGGCGAGCGCCAGCACCTCCTTGCCCGCTTCCGTCAGCAACATGCCGTCGCCAGTCCGCTGCACCAGAGGCAGTCCCGCCAGATCCTGCAATTGCCGGAGTTGCTGAGTGACCGCCGGCTGCGTCAGCCCGAGATGCGTCGAGGCAGCCGTCACGCTGCCCTTGGCCGACAGCGCTGCGAGCGACCGGAGCTGCCGGATCGTCAGATGCCGTAGCTGGGTCGCCGGGTGGCTATTATAAGAAAATTCTTTGGCGCTCATTATGAATAGAAATTTTCCTTATTGGGCCGGCTCTGTCAATTTCTTCGTGCTGGGACCAGCCGCTCCACTCCCCAACCCGGGAACAAGGATAGCGGCGGCCACGAGGGGATGGACGCAAGATGACCGGGCAACTCAGGCTGGACGACTATCTTCAACGGTATTCTGAAACCGTGCCGGAGGCGCTGGCCGTGGCAGCCGCGGTCGATGCCATTGCTACCGCCGCGATCGAAATCGCGGACCTCACAGGCACCGGTCAGTTGTCCGATGCCTCGGGTCTGACCACCGGCTGCAACAGCGACGGTGATCTGCAGCGCGACCTCGACCTGCGGGCGGATGCAATCCTGCGCCGCTGCCTCGGCAAAGCGCCGATCGCGGCGCTCGCATCGGAGGAGATGCGCGAGCCGCAGATCGTCGACCGCACGGCAAAAACCTGCGTCGCGATCGATCCGCTCGACGGCTCCTCCAACATCGACATCAACATGACGGTCGGCACGATCTTCTCGATCCTGCCCGCCCCCGATGATCTTGGCCTCGCCTTCCACCAGCGCGGCTCGGCCCAGCTTGCGGCGGGGTTCGTCACCTACGGTCCGCAGACCTCGCTGGTGCTGACGCTCGGCGATGGCGTTGACGTCTTCACGCTGGACCGCGCGCGCTCTTTCCGCCTGGCGCGGCGCGGCGTGCAGATCCCCGAGACGGCCGACGAGTTCGCGATCAACGCCTCGAACCGCAGGCACTGGGATGCGCCGGTGCGCGCCTTCGTCGACGAATGCCTCGCCGGCGTCGACGGTCCCGCCAACCGCAATTTCAACATGCGCTGGGTCGCCTCACTCGTCGCGGAAGCCTACCGCATCCTGACTCGCGGCGGTGTGTTCCTCTATCCGTCCGATGCGCGCCCCGGTTACGGCGACGGCCGCCTGCGCCTGACCTACGAGGCGCATCCGATGGCCTTCATCATGGAGCAGGCGGGTGGGGCGGCTTCCACCGGGCGCGAGCGCATCCTCGATCTCGCCGCGCACAATCTGCACCAGCGCGTGCCGTTGATCATGGGCTCGCAACACGAGGTGCGGCGTGTCGAGGAACTGCATTGCGATCCGCTCTTGGTCGCGAGCGTGTCGGCGCCGCTGTTCGCGCGGCGCGGTTTCTTCCGGCTCTGAAGGAGGTGACACATGTCCAGGAAGCATCCGATCATCTCGATCACCGGTTCCTCCGGCGCCGGCACTACCTCGGTCAAGAAGACCTTTGAGCAGATCTTCTTCCGCGAGCGCGTCAATGCCGTCTACATCGAGGGCGATGCGTTCCACCGCTACGACCGCGCCGAGATGCGTACGCAGATGGCGAAGGAAGCCGAGCGCGGCAACAAGCATTTCAGCCATTTCAGCCCCGAGACCAATCTGTTCGAGGAGCTGGAGCGGGCGTTCCGCGACTATGGCGAGACCGGCACCGCGGTGACGCGCCACTACATCCACGACACCGAAGAGTCTGCGCTGCATGGCGCGCCTCCCGGCACCTTCACCGAATGGGAGCGGCTGCCGGAGAATTCGGACCTTCTGTTCTATGAGGGCTTGCACGGTGCCGTGGTCACCGACAAGGTCAACGTCGCACGCTATGCCGACCTGAAGATTGGCGTCGTGCCGGTCATCAATCTTGAGTGGATCCAGAAGCTGCACCGTGACCGCAGCGCGCGGGGCTATTCGACCGAGGCCGTCACCGACACCATCCTGCGGCGGATGCCCGACTACATCCACTACATCTGCCCGCAATTCACCGAGACCGACATCAATTTCCAGCGCGTGCCGACGGTCGACACGTCCAATCCCTTCATCGCGCGCTGGATCCCGACGCCGGACGAATCGATGGTCGTGATCCGTTTCAAGAATCCGCGCGGCATCGACTTCCCCTATCTGCTCTCGATGCTGCCGCACAGCTTCATGTCGCGTGCAAATTCGATCGTCTGTCCTGGCGCCAAGCTCGATCTCGCGATGCAGCTCATCCTGACGCCTTTGATCATGCAGCTCATCGAGCGCAAGCGAAGCATGAAGTGACGCACAACAACGACAACAACGGGAGGATCCGATGAACATCTCGGTTCATGCCGAAGCCGACCTCAATGCGGTCAGCCATGCCGATCTCGCCAACGCCGTCCGTTTCCTCGCGGTCGACGCCATCGAGCAATCGCAGTCCGGCCATCCCGGCCTGCCCATGGGCATGGCCGATGTCGCGACCGTGCTGTTCTCGCGCTTCCTCAAATTCGACGCGGCGCATCCCAATTGGCCGGACCGCGATCGCTTCGTGCTGTCGGCCGGCCACGGCTCGATGCTGCTCTACGCGCTGCTCTATCTCACTGGCGGCGCAGTCAGCCTCGACGACATCAAGGCCTTCCGGCAATGGGGCTCGAAGACGCCGGGTCATCCGGAATATGGCCACACGCCGGGCGTCGAGACCACCACGGGTCCGCTCGGGCAGGGGATCGCGACCGCGGTTGGCATGGCGCTCGCCGAGCGCATGGCGAATGCGCAGCATGGCGATGGCCTGGTCGATCACTTCACCTACGTGATCGCCGGCGACGGCTGCCTGATGGAAGGCATCAGCCAGGAGGCGATCTCCCTTGCCGGTCATCTCCAGCTCGGCCGCCTGATCGTGCTGTTCGACGACAATGGCATTTCCATCGACGGGCCGACCTCGCTTGCGACCTCGGACGATCAACTCGCGCGCTTCGCCGCCTCCGGCTGGTCGGTGCGCCGCGTCGACGGACATGATCCGGAAGCGGTCGCGCAAGCGATCGCGGAAGAGCGCGAAACCGCAAGGCCGTCGCTGATCGCCTGCCGCACCATCATCGGCTACGGCGCGCCCGACCGTCAGGGCACCGAGAAGGCACATGGTGCGCCGCTCGGCACCGAGCAGACGGCGGCTGCGCGGCGGAATCTCGGTTGGGATTATCAGCCCTTCGTGGTGCCGATTCCGATCATGAAGGCGTGGCGCATGATCGGACAACGCGGGCAGGTCGACCGTCTCGCCTGGCTCGATCGCTATGAGTGCGCGAGCCCAGCGCAGCGCGAGCTGTTCGTCGAGGGCATGGTTTTGGCCCTGCCGAGCGCCTATGCCCAGGCGTCGTCGAAATTGCGCGAGCGCTTTGCCACCGAGCGTCCGAAGCTTGCGACGCGGCAGGCCTCGCAACAGGTGCTCGACGGCATCGCGTCGTCAATCCCGGGCCTCGTCGGCGGCTCGGCCGATTTGACCCATTCCAACCTGACGCATGCGAAGACGCAGGTTCCCGTCACGCGTGGCCGGTTTGCCGGCGACTACATACATTACGGCATCCGCGAGCACGGCATGGCGGCGGCGATGAACGGCATCGCGCTGCATGGCGGCTTCATCCCCTATGGCGGCACGTTCCTGGCCTTCTCCGACTACAGCCGGCCGGCGATCCGGCTTGCGGCCCTGATGCGGCTGCGTGTCATCCATGTCATGACCCACGACTCCATCGGTCTTGGCGAGGACGGTCCGACGCACCAGCCGGTCGAGCATCTCGCTGCGCTCCGCGTGATTCCAAATCTGCTGGTGTTTCGTCCCGCCGACGCCGTGGAGACGCTGGAGGCCTGGGACTGCGCGCTGGAAGCGACCACGCGTCCCTCCGTGCTGTGCCTGTCGCGTCAGGCGCTGCCGACCTTCCGCAGCGATGCACGCGGCACGAACCGTGTTGCGCGCGGCGCCTATCTCGTCGTCGCGCCGGACGGCGGCCGCGACGTGACGCTGGTCGCAACTGGCTCGGAGGTTTCGATCGCGATCGAGGCCGCACGCCTGCTCGCGACCGAGCACATCCGCGCTGCCGTCGTCTCCGCGCCCTGCTTCGCGCTGTTCGAGGAGCAGCAGGAGGAGTACCGCGCGGCCGTGCTGGGCACCGCGCCGCGCGTCGGCGTCGAGGCCGCCGTCCTCGGCGACTGGCCGCGCTGGATCGGCGCGGACGGTGAATTCGTCGGCATGCGTGGCTTCGGCGCCTCTGCACCGGCGCCAGTGCTGTACCGCGAATTCGGCATCACACCGCAGAGCGTTGCGGAAGCGGCCAGGCGCTCGGTCGCACGTCGGAACGAAGGGAAAGCAGCATGAGCTTGCGTGTCGCCATCAACGGATTTGGTCGGATCGGCCGCAACGTCCTGCGCGCGATCGCCGAGTCGCGTCGCAATGACATCGAGGTGGTATCCATCAACGACCTCGGGCCGGTCGAAACCAATGCGCACCTGCTCCGGTATGACTCCGTCCATGGCCGCTTCCCGGGCGAAGTCAGGGTCGACGGCGATGCCATCGACATAGGTCGTGGCCCGATCAAGGTGACCGCGGTCAAGGATCCCTCGCAGCTTCCGCATCGCGCGCTCGGTGTCGACATCGCGCTCGAATGCACCGGCCTCTTCACCTCGCGCGACAAGGCGGCTGCGCATCTTCAGGCCGGCGCCAAGCGCGTGCTGGTCTCGGCGCCTGCGAGCGAGGTCGACCTCACCGTCGTGTTCGGCGTCAACCATCTCAAGCTGACGGGCGATCACGTCGTGGTCTCCAACGCCTCGTGCTCGACCAACTGCCTGGCGCCGCTCGCCCAGGTGCTGGACGAGACCGTCGGAATCGAGAAGGGATTTATGACCACGATCCACTCCTACACGGGGGATCAACCGACGCTCGACACATTCCACAAGGACCTCTACCGCGCCCGTGCCGCGGCGCTGTCGATGATCCCAACCTCGACCGGCGCGGCCAAGGCGGTAGGCCTGGTCCTTCCGGAGCTCAAGGGCAAGCTCGACGGCGTGGCGATCCGCGTGCCGACGCCGAATGTCTCGGCAGTCGACTTCAAGTTCGTCGCCAGGCGCGCGACGAACTTGAAGGAAATCAACGATGCGGTGCAGGCCGCGGCGAACGGCTGGCTCAAGGGCATCCTCGGCGTCACCGACGCGCCCAACGTCTCGACCGACTTCAACCACGACCCACGTTCCAGCATCGTCCATCTCGATCAGACCAGGGTCATGGACGGAAATCTGGTGCGGGTGATGAGCTGGTACGACAACGAATGGGGCTTTTCCAATCGCATGGCCGACACTGCGGCGGCGATGGGCCGGCTGATCTGAACTGAAAGATAGAAACGAACGGAGACGTCCCTTGGCACGCATTACCCTTCGGCAACTGCTGGATCACGCAGCTCACCACGGCTATGCCGTTCCGGCGTTCAACATCAACAACATGGAGCAGGGCCTCGCGATCATGCAGGCGGCGGCCGAGGTCGATGCGCCCGTCATCATCCAGGCCTCGCGCGGCGCGCGCAGCTATGCCGGCGACCTCATGCTCTCGCACATGATCGACGCACTGGAGCGGACCTATCCGGACATCCCGCTCTGCATGCACCAGGACCACGGTAATGACGAGGCGACCTGCGCCAGTGCAATCGCCCATGGCTTTACCTCCGTCATGATGGACGGCTCGCTCAAGGCCGACGCCAAGACAGCCGCCGACTACGACTACAACGTCGCCATCACCCGCCGCGTCGTCGACCTCGCGCACTGGGTCGGCGCCTCCGTTGAAGGCGAGCTCGGCGTGCTGGGCTCGCTCGAGCATGGCGGCGGCGAACAGGAGGACGGTCACGGCGTCGAGGGCAAGGTCAGCCACGACCAGTTGCTGACCGATCCCGACCAGGCCGTCGATTTCGTCCGCGCCACCAAGGTCGATGCGCTGGCGATCGCGATGGGCACCTCACACGGCGCCTACAAGTTCAGCCGCAAGCCGGATGGCGACATCCTGGCGATGCGGGTGGTCGAGGAGATCCATCGCCGGCTGCCGAATACGCATCTTGTCATGCACGGATCCTCTTCGGTGCCGCAGCCGCTTCAGGACATGTTCAACCAGTTCGGCGGCGAGATGCCGCAGACCTGGGGTGTACCGGTGGAGGAGATCGTTCGCGGCATCAAGAGCGGCGTGCGCAAGGTCAACATCGACACCGACTGCCGCCTGGCGATGACCGCGGTGTTCCGGAAAGTGGCCGCGCAAGCGCGCTCTGAGTTCGATCCGCGCAAATTCCTGAAGCCCGCCATGGACGCGATGCGCGACCTCTGCCGAGAGCGCTTCGAGCAGTTCGGCACCTCAGGCCACGCCAGCAAGATCAAGGTCATTCCCATGAGCGAGATGGCGCGGCGGTACCGTGCCGGCGAACTGGACCCGCGCATCGACACCCGCGAATCCGTCGCGGCCTGATCAATCAAAGAGCAGAGAGAAGAACAGGAGAGAGACATGAACGCACATGCAGGCACGGTCCGCGGCAAAGAGCGCTATCGCTCGGGCGTCATGGAATACAAGCGCATGGGTTATTGGGAGCCCGACTATGTGCCGAAGGACAATGACGTCATCGCGCTGTTCCGCGTGACGCCGCAGGAGGGCGTCGACCCGATCGAGGCTTCGGCGGCCGTGGCCGGTGAATCCTCGACCGCGACCTGGACGGTGGTGTGGACCGATCGTCTGACCGCGGCCGAGAAATATCGCGCCAAGTGCTACCGCGTCGATCCGGTGCCGGGCACGCCGGGCTCGTATTTCGCCTATATCGCCTACGACCTCGACCTGTTCGAGCCGGGCTCGATCGCGAACCTCTCGGCCTCAATCATCGGCAACGTCTTCGGCTTCAAGCCGCTGAAGGCCTTGCGGCTCGAGGACATGCGCTTCCCGGTCGCCTATGTGAAGACGTTCCAGGGGCCCGCAACCGGCATCGTGGTCGAGCGTGAACGCCTCGACAAGTTCGGCCGGCCGCTGTTAGGGGCAACGGTGAAGCCGAAGCTCGGTCTCTCGGGCCGCAATTATGGCCGCGTCGTCTATGAGGCGTTGAAAGGTGGGCTCGACTTCACCAAGGACGACGAGAACATCAACTCGCAGCCCTTCATGCACTGGCGTGACCGCTTCCTCTACTGCATGGAGGCCGTCAACCGCGCACAGGCCGGCTCGGGCGAGGTGAAGGGCACGTACCTCAACGTCACCGCCGCGACGATGGAGGACATGTATGAGCGCGCGGAGTTCGCCAAGGAGCTCGGCTCGGTCATCGTCATGATCGACCTCGTGATCGGCTACACCGCGATCCAATCCATGGCGAAATGGGCGCGCCGCAACGACATGATCCTGCATCTGCACCGCGCCGGTCACTCGACCTATACGCGGCAGAAGAGCCACGGTGTGTCGTTCCGCGTCATCGCCAAGTGGATGAGGCTTGCCGGCGTCGACCACATCCATGCCGGCACGGTGGTCGGCAAGCTCGAGGGCGACCCCAACACCACGCGCGGCTATTACGACGTCTGCCGCGAAGACTTCAACCCATTGAGGCTCGAGCACGGCCTGTTCTTCGACCAACCCTGGGCGAGCCTGAACAAGATGATGCCGGTCGCTTCCGGCGGCATTCATGCCGGCCAGATGCACCAGCTCCTCGATTTGCTGGGTGAGGACGTCGTGCTGCAATTCGGCGGCGGCACGATTGGTCATCCCATGGGGATTGCGGCGGGCGCGACAGCCAACCGCGTGGCGCTGGAAGCAATGATCCTCGCCCGCAACGAGGGTCGCGACTACGTCCATGAAGGGCCGGAGATCCTGGCCAAGGCGGCACAGACTTGCACGCCGCTGAAGGCCGCGCTCGACGTCTGGAAGGACGTCACCTTCAACTACCAATCCACCGACACGCCGGACTTCGTGCCGACCGCGCTGGAATCCGTTTGAGGAGACATGAGATGAAGTTGACGCAAGGGTGTTTTTCCTTCCTGCCTGATCTCACCGACGATCAGATCTACAAGCAGGTGCAGTACTGCCTCGCCAACGGCTGGGCCGTGAATATCGAGTTCACCGACGATCCGCATCCCCGCAACACCTATTGGGAGATGTGGGGCCTGCCGATGTTCGATCTTGCCGACGCCGCCGGTGTGATGATGGAGCTCGCCGAATGCCGCAGGGTGTATGGCGATCGTTACATCCGCATCAGTGGCTTCGATTCCAGCCATGGCTGGGAATCGGTGCGGATCTCGTTCCTCGTGAACCGGCCGAAGCAGGAGGCTGAATTCGAGCTGGTGCGGCAGGAGGTTGCAGGACGGGCGATCCGGTATACCACCGTCCGCAAGCCGGCTGAGCACGCTTCGGCCTAGACAGCATTCGTTTCCGCGCGGAGCTCTCCCTGCTCCGCTCCCTTGGCGGACAACTGCTTCGCCGCCTGTTCGCGGCGAAGCCCCTTTCTTCGAGATGCCCATGCTTGATGTGCCGCAAAAGACAGAGACCAGTGAAGCCGCATTCGATCTCCGCAAGGAGGCTGAAGCCGCAGGAATCACCGAGACGCTGCGCGAGCTCGATCAGGAGCTGATCGGGTTGAAGCCGGTCAAGAACCGCGTGCGTCAGATCGCCTCGCTCCTCCTCATCGAGCGGATACGGCAGCGTGCGGGCCTCGTCGCCGCGCCGCCGACCTTGCACATGTCCTTCACCGGCAATCCCGGCACTGGCAAGACCACAGTCGCGCTGCGCATGGCAAAGATCCTTCACGGTCTCGGCTTCGTGCGGCGCGGGCAGGTGATCTCGGTAACGCGCGACGATCTCGTCGGGCAATATATCGGCCATACTGCGCCGAAGACCAAGGAGATATTGAAGAAGGCGATGGGCGGCGTGCTGTTCATCGACGAGGCCTACTACCTGCACCGGCCCGACAATGAGCGCGACTACGGCCAGGAGGCGATCGAGATCCTGCTCCAGGTGATGGAGAACCAACGTGAGGACCTCGTGGTCATCCTCGCCGGGTATGGCGAGCGGATGACGAATTTCTTCGCCTCCAATCCAGGCTTCCGCTCGCGCATCGCCCACCACATCGAATTTCCCGACTATTCCGAACAGGAATTGCGCTTTATTGCGGACTTGATGTTGCAGGAGCGGGGATATCGCTTCTCGACTGCCGCGCGCGAGGCTTTCGAAAAGTATATCGCGCTGCGTCGGACGCAGCCGTTCTTCTCAAATGCGCGCTCGATCCGCAACGCCGTCGACCGCATCCGGTTGCGCCAGGCCGACCGGCTGGTTGCCGATCTCGACCGCATGCTTGGGGTCGCGGACCTCGAGACCATCGATTCCTCGGACGTGCTGGCCAGCCGCGTGTTCAGCGGCGGATCTGACGCGCGGAGCGCAAAGCCATGACAAGGGAAATCATCATTGCGCCGTCGATCCTGGCGGCGAATTTCGCGAGGCTCGGGGAAGAGATCGCTGCGATGGATGCGGCCGGCGCCGACTGGATCCATTGCGACGTGATGGACGGGCATTTTGTACCCAATATCAGTTTCGGTGCCGACGTGATCAAGGCGATCAGGCCGTTTACGAGCAAGACGTTCGACGTCCATCTGATGATCGCGCCGGCGGATCCCTATCTCGAAGCTTTCGCGAAAGCCGGTGCCGACATCATCACGGTCCATGCCGAAGCGGGGCCGCATCTCGATCGCTCCTTGCAGGCAATCCGGGCGCTCGGCAAGAAGGCCGGCGTGAGCCTGTGCCCGGCAACGCCGGAATCAGCTATCGAATATGTGCTCGATCGCGTCGACCTCATCCTTGTGATGACGGTCAATCCGGGCTTCGGCGGGCAATCGTTCCTCGGATCGCAGATTACGAAGATCCAGCGCATCCGCGCGATGATCGGCGACCGGCCGATCCGGCTCGAGGTCGATGGCGGCGTCACGCGCGACAACGCGGCCGCCGTTGCGGCTGCCGGCGCGGATACGCTGGTGGCGGGATCGGCGGTGTTCCGCGGCAACGGCAGCGCCGACTACGCGAACAACATCGCCGCGATCCGCGTTGCTGCGCAAGCTGGCCGGGTTCCGAAGCTGCAATTGGGTTCGGCTTCGCTGGCGCGGGCTGGCGAGAGCGAATTGGTTCGATAACCGCGGGTCACGCGACGCCTTCGGGGCGATGCAGGGCTACTTGGTCGGGCATCCACGTGATGGAAAGGTATTTGGATGCGATAGACGCGATCGCCGCGCTGCAACAGCGCCGTCACGGCCATCACCGCTCCAAATGAAAAAGCCGCCGGTTCCGGTTCCGTGCGGCTCGAGAAGTCGCGAGCTGCGTGCCTGTCGCAGCACCTGTGTACCGCCGTTACCTTGTTTGCGGCCATACGGAGGAACTCATAGCCAAAATTGCTGCATTTGGCTGTGACTTGCCCCACAGATGCCGCAACTTTGTGGCATGATCAAAATACAGTCTCGGCGAAACTTTCCCCAAAGTTTGACCCAGGGCAATGCCAACGGGCCGATGTCCGCGTTAACTCTTTCAAGGAAAGAGTGGTCCACGCAGCAAATGTTTCGCACGAGTGCAATCAGTGTGACGCAAACCGGCGAAATAAGCCGGGCGTAGCCAAGGTGGGAGATTCTCATGGAGAACGTGCGTCGGTACCGTGCTCTGGCGTCCTTGTGCCGTCAGCAGGCGGCATATCGACCCCTGCAGAGCTGGGATCTTCTCGGCCAGGCCGAGCATTTCGAACATCTCGCCGAAGCGGAGCTGAAGGCTCACTTCGACGCCTGCAATACGCAAGGCGCTGACGACGCAGCAGCCCCGGCAGAGTGGCAGCACACTGCCGCCGCGTGAAGCGCAAAGTTCGCGCTAATGCGACATCAGCGTCGGGATCGTCATAGTTTGCAGCATCGCGCGGGTGACGCCGCCTAGCACGCGCTCTTGCAAGCGCGAATGGCCATAGCCGCCCATCACCAGCAGATCGAGGCTCTCGTCGGCCGCGAGCGACAGGATCGTCGGCTGAATGTCGGCGCGGCTCGCCGACAGGCTGACGATGCGGGCTTCCAGCCCGAGCCGTGCCAGATGTCTTGCAAGCTGATCCGCCGGAGCCGCGCCCGGCGCTGACGTCGCCTCGTTCACAGTCATGATGACGATCTCCGCGGCCCGCGACAGGAACGGCATCGCGTCGCGCACTGCGCGCGCCGCAACGCGGCTGCCATCCCAGGCGATGCCGATTCGCCGTGTCTTGAAGGTGCCGCGGAAGATATGTGGCAGGAACAGCACCGGTCCGCCCGCCTGGAACAGAATCTCCTGCGGCAGGTCGCTGTCGAAGGATCCATGATCTGCATCGGGCTGCAGCACGACGCTGAGATCGTGGAGCCGTGCCATCGCGCCGACCATGTCGATCGCGTCCGCCGGGATCGCACCGACCGGGTGGCAGCTATGGGAAATGCCGGCATGCCCGGCTTCCGTCTCGAATACCGCAAGCGCCGTCTCGGCGCGCTCCGTCGCTCGTTCGCGCTCCATCTCGAACACCGCGGCCACGGCCGCGCCGCCTTCCATCACATAGGCCGTGCTGGTTGCGACATAGCCGACCGAGACCGCATCGAGATGAGCGTTGAAGCCGGCGGCGAGCGACACCGAGCCATCGATGACCGGGCGCATGGGTCGTTCGGTCGGGATGTGGACGAGAATGTCCTTGATCATGGCGGCGCCTCCGGCGGAGATCATTTCCACGCCGTAATTTTTCACCGATCCCTCGATCTGCGTTGACCTGCATCAAGCGCCGTCACCCGCGGCTGCTCGTCGCAGCTTTCTTTGCCAAGAATTAATCGCGTGGACGGGACGTCGTAATGTTGTGTCGTCAATGTTGGGCGCAAGGCGACTGCTACCAACATGGACATTTCGACATGAACGATCACATCAATCCCGATTCCGCCAGGCCGCGTGCGATCCTGAAACCCCGGCGCCTCGCGCTGCTCGGTACCGTGGCCGCGCTCGGCGTTGCCGTGCTTGCCGGTGCTTCGAACGGATACTCGCCGTTTACCGGCGCGTCCTTCACCTCGCCAGCGCTCGCCGCCGAGACGACGCCGACCCCACCCGGTTTTGCCGATCTGGTGGCCAAGGTGAAGCCCGCCGTGATCTCGGTGCGCGTCAAGATCGACCAGACCGACAAGAATGCGATGCTGCAGCAAAACCGGATGGATTCGGATGAGGATTCACCTTTCGATCAGTTCCCGAAGGAGTTCGGCTTCCGCCTGCCGAAGGGCATGCAGCAAATGCCCAACGGCATGCCGCAGCGCCACCGCGTGATCACCGGCGAAGGCTCGGGCTTCTTCATCTCGGCCGACGGCTATGCGGTGACCAACAATCACGTCGTCGACCACGCCCAGTCCGTGCAGGTGACGGCGGACGACGGTACGATCTACACGGCCAAGGTCGTCGGCACCGATCCGAAGACCGACCTCGCGTTGATCAAGGTCGACGGCAAGAAGGATTTTCCGTTCGTAAAATTCTCCGAGCAGCGCCCGCGGATCGGCGACTGGGTGGTTGCCGTCGGTAATCCGTTCGGCCTCGGCGGCACGGTGACGGCGGGTATCGTCTCGGCCAACGGCCGCGACATCGGCGCCGGCCCCTATGACGACTACATCCAGATCGACGCGCCCATCAACAAGGGTAATTCCGGCGGTCCCGCCTTCGACATGAACGGCAACGTGATCGGCGTGAATACTGCGATCTTCTCGCCGTCCGGCGGCTCGGTCGGCATCGGATTCGACATCCCGGCCAACACCGCAAAGCTCGTCGTCGCCCAGCTCAAGGACAACGGCTCGGTCACGCGTGGCTGGCTCGGCGTCCAGGTGCAGCCGGTGACGGCTGATATCGCCGACAGCCTCGGGCTGAAGGAAGCCCGCGGCGCGATCGTCGATACCCCGCAGGACAACAGCCCGGCGTCCAAGGCCGGAATCGAGGCCGGTGACGTCATCACCGCCGTCAATGGCACCGCGATCAAGGACTCCCGCGATCTCGCCCGTACCATCGGCACGATGGCGCCGGGCAGCTCGGTGAAGCTCGACGTCTGGCACAAGGGCGAGAGCAAGACCGTGAGCGTGAATCTCGGCGAGCTCCCGAACGAGCGTCAGGCCAAGGCGAATGGGAAGGCGAATGACAAGGCGGACGAAGGTCAGTCGACCGCCGGAACGCCGCGTCTCGGCCTCAGCCTCGCACCGGCCGGCGACGTGCAGGGCGCGGGCCAGAAGGGTGTCGTCGTCACCTCCGTTGATCCGGAAGGCCCGGCGGCAAGCCGCGGCATCCAGACCGGAGATGTCATCCTCAATGTCGGCGGCAAGGCCGTCGCCAGCATCGATGACGTCCGGACTGAGTTGAAGCAGGCGAAATCCGCTGGCAAGCGCAGCGTGCTGCTGCAGGTGAAGAGCGCGGAGGCGACGAAGTTCGTCGCGGTGCCGCTCGCCTAAGCAAAGAGAGATCACGCAACAATAAAAGAGGCGGCCTCGCGGCCGCCTCTTTCGTATCGGCTGTGCTTACTAACAGCGGTGTCGCAAGCCGTCTGGGCCTATATAGGTCATGCCGGGTTCGCAATACCCGCCGCGGAACGGTGCGGTCGCAATCGCGCCTGCCGTTCCGATCGCGCCGCCGACCACGCCGGCGGCTACGTCGCCCGGCCAAAAGCCTGAGCCCTCATGATAGTAAACCTGCCCATGGTGCCTTGCGCTCATCGATCGCGCGTGAGGCTCCTGCGCCAATGCAGGCGCCGCCATTGCGGTGGTGAGGACTGCGGCTGCGGCCAATCGTTTCCAGTTCATGTGCTGTCTCCGTTGTCTTCACACGGCAGGTCAACACCTGCCGCGGACAACCGTTTCGGGAACGTCACGAGTTTCATCCGGAGATTGGCCCGCGTTCCGCGACGGTCGCGCGAACCTGCGGAGAGCCGTCCATTTGAGGGGATAAGCCGGCACCGCCCGATAACATTCGCGTTAACGGATCTGTTGCGGACAGGGTTCGGCCCAAAAATTCACATTCACTCAAGCAGGTCGTGAGTCGCCTTTTGCGGCTCGACGGGCGAGGATGGTTGCATCAGCGGAACTCCAAGAGGGGGCCCGCTTTGTGGAACCGGACCTCGTCAGGAATCGGTGCCAACGATGGATCGATTGAAGGCCTTCAGCAGGGGCGCGTTACTGCTGGTGCCGCTTGTGCTCTGCACCCAAAGTGCGCTGGGTCGCGACGACGGACGTTATACGGATTCCCCGCTCAAGCCATGGTTCGACAGCCTGCGCAGCCACCTCGGTCCATGTTGCTCAGATGCCGATGGCGTGGCGGTCGCTGACCCCGATTGGGAATCGTATGGGGGGCACTATCGCGTGCGCATCGACGGTCAGTGGGTCGAGGTGCCCGATGAGGCCGTCATCACCGAGCCCAATCGGGCCGGGCGAACCATGGTATGGCCCGTGAAGACTGCGTTCGGGATTTCGATCCGCTGCTTCATGCCCGGCACCATGATCTAAAGGACACGTATCGACCTTGGGCGGCGCACGGGAGCTTCGCGCGCCACCGAATTTCGTCTCACCGGGAGCGCTTCTTGCTCGACTTCTTCTTCGAGCCCTTGCGCTTCGACGTCTTCTTCTTCTTCGGGACCTTCTTGCCCTTCTTGCGCGCCTTTGACAGGCCGATTGCGATCGCCTGCTTGCGGCTCTTCACGCGTCCACCGCGTCCGCCACGACCGCTCTTGGCCGTGCCTTTCTTGTAGCGGCGCATCTCGCTTTCGACATCCTTGCCGGAGCTCCTCGAATAGCGCCGTTTCTTTGCCTTGCGTGCCATGAGCATCCTCCCATGGCGAGAGAACCGCTTTCGCCTGCGCATGGTTCCTTGTCACTTGCCTAGAGCATGATCCGGAAAAGTGTGAAGCGGTTTTCCGAAAAGATCATGCTCAGACAATAACCTAAAGCGCGATGACGATTCAGCCCAATCTCATCGCGCTTTAGCCGGACGCGGTGACAGGATTCCTCAATAGCGACAACGACACACGTGACTGCCGCCGGCTGACGCGCGACAGAGAACAAAATCACCCCGCGCGGAACGGACTGGCAGCAGCGCGAATTGTTCGCCATGGTCACGATCAATATCCTCGACAAGCCGATCGAACGCATCCGCGAGACCTGCGAGATGATGGGCGCGCGCGACAAATTCGAACGCACCCTCCCTGAGCTCGAGACCTTCCTCGAATCAGAGATTGCCAGAGGCGAGACCGGCGAGGCGCGGCTCACCTATGACGGGCTCTGTTTCCTCAAGGAAGCCTTTGCGCGGAAGTGATCCGGCACCTCAGAACGAGTTGGCAAGCTCGATCTCGGCCTCCAGCGCCTGGATGCGCTTTGCTGCCTCGTCGAAGCTGAGATCCCTCGCATACTGGCTTGGCTGATAGGCCTCCTCGCTCAGCCGCCGCAGCCGTAGGACCTGGGCCCGCGTCATCTGCGCGGCGAGGAAATCCTTGGCGTCGTATTTACCTTCCACTCGCATTTCCACTCTCCATCCCTGAATCGTGACTTGACTATATGTTCTTATTTTGTTCTAACAAGCCATGGACAACAGAATTAATGAAATTCGTCGTAAAATCAGTACATTAAGGTCCGAGATGGTGGACCTTGAGGCGTCGGTGCGCGACCTCGTCAACCGTGATCGCGATTGCAACGAAAGCGCGCTTCGATTGCTCGGACTGCGCCAGGACATGAAGCGGCTGATCGCTGACTGGAAGGCGGCCGGCGGCGGCGATCTCCTGCCCAATATTGGCGAGCGGATGAGTCTCCGCGCGAACGTCAAGAACGATCCCAAGAAGAACGGTCACAAAGCGGCCCACATGGCCGTGCGCCGGTGAAGCCGGGGGCTCGCCGTGGATGAGGACCCGGACGCGTACCGGATTCTGAAACTGCGCGCCGAGATCCTCGAACTTGGGTCGGCCATCCGCCAGTTGCAGCGTGCCGGCCTCGACGATGCCGCAGCCCAGCTTTTGATCGCGCGCAAGCGCGCGATGCTCGAAACGCTCGTGAAGCGCGAGCCGCAAAGCGCAGCGCAGGACCGATCCGGCCTTAACATTCCTGACATCCGACGCGGCTAAGTCAGACACGTCACGCGACGTGCCGGAGCCTTCCGATGTCGGATACCGAGACGACAGCTCTGTTGCGCGCGGTTCTTGATGAGGTCTGCACGGACATCCCCACATCCGAGACGGCCGCGCGCGAGCGCGTCGCCGCGACAGTTCTCGAGATGATCCGGATGGGGTGCTGCTCGGCCGACGACCTCAGGCGAGCTGGCCGCGATGCGCTCAACCGCGCGCCGACGATGTGGCGCTAGCGGCGTCGCTCGCATCCGCCGATCAAGAAGAAAGCCCCGCGGCGCGCGGGGCTTCTCAAAGGCGTAAATGGGCTCACTTGCTGGGCATGCTGCCGGCTTGATTGGTGCCCGGGCCGACATTGCCCTGGCTCGACGGATTGGCGGCACCGCCGCTGGACTTCATGTTCGCACCGGTCGTGGTCTGCGACGACGTCATGGACTTATGATGCTTGGTCTTGTTGGACATCGCGTCGGCGGCAAACGGCGCGGCGGCGAGGCCGGCTGCCACGATTACGGCTAAGCCGAGATGGGTCTTCTTCATGCGCGGAACTCCCTTGAGTTAAATTGACGCAGGGAGCCAACAGCGATTGGGCGCGAGAGTTCCAGCGCGAGCGCGACATGCGCCGTTGCGCGTGCTTCAAGTTTCCTTGTCATCCATCAAAACGAACACGGCGCCCGTCAGCGTTGCGCCGATCGCAAAGCTCGTCACGAGCGTGATGACGAACACGAAAATGGTCGGGCTTCCGCCAGCCTTGAGCAGCGCCGCAACGGCAGGATTGATGAGCACCAGCGCGAGGCCAAAGATAAGCCCGAGGGCCGCACCCATCATCGCCTGCGTCATCAACGTGATGGCGCCTGCCGTCGAAACCAAACGTGGCGATTTTCGCGCTCGCATTGCCGTCCTCGACAATCATCCTGAAAACGTACCGGATCATCGCGAGTTCCTCGAACACCGCATCTTCCTGAACAAATATTCAGAGTGCGCGATCTTCAGCTGGCGTTCATGCGAGGTCTGAGAGGATCGAGACTGAAGCAACGACAAGGAAAGCTCGATCATGGGAAAGGTGATCTTTCTGTACCGCTCGCTTGCCTATCGCAACGCGGCGGCGGAAATGTTGCGCAAGGCGCGCACGCTGCCGCGTGGCGCGGAGCAGCGCGCAGCGCGAAGCTATGCGATGGCCTTGCGCGATCTGGAACGGAGCGAAGCCTGGCTCGAGGGGCGCATCGCGGATGCGCCGTTGCAGATGCAGGCGGTAAGGGTGCGCGCCCGCCGCTAGCCTGAGGCGCGCTGCAATTCGCCGGCGATCGCAGCGTCGAAATTTTCGGCCGCCGGCAGTGTCGCCTTTCGCGTCAGGGGCACTTCGAGGCGGCACAGCAGACCCTCGGCGCGCCAATCGAATTGCGCCCGTCCGCCGAGCTGGGACTCTACGCTCGCGAGCAAGCTCTTGGTGCCGAAGCCGCGCGCCTTCGGCTGCCTGACCAGCGGCCCCCCGGATTCCTCCCAGGTCAGCGCGAGCATCTCGCCATTCACCTCCCAGCCGATCGCAAGCCTCCCCGACCGCGTCGACAGCGCACCGTGTTTGGCCGAATTGGTGAACAGCTCGTGCAGCGCCAGCGCCAGCGTTTGCGCGGTAGCAGGTACGAGCTGCACTTCGGGACCCGATAGACGGATCTGGCCGCCGAGCGAATAGGGGGCGAGCTCCTCCTCGATCAGCTTGTTGATCTCGGCGCCTTGCCAGCTCGACAGCGACAGAATGGTGTGCACGCGTGCCAGCGCATTGATGCGTCCTTCGACGGCATTGACGTAGGTCTTGACGTCGTCGGCGCGGGTCAGCCGGACGATTGATTGCGCGAGTGCCAGGGCGTTCTTGGCGCGGTGATCGACTTCGCGGGCGAGCAGGTTCTGCCGCTCCTCGGCGCGCTTGCGCTCGGTGATGTCGACCGTGACGCCGCTCACCCGCACCACGCGACCGTTTCCGTCCAGCGTTGCCGCCGCCGTTCCGACACACCAGCGCACCTCACCATCCGGCCGCTGAATGCGGAATTCGGCTTCATAGGCGCGCGCGCCCGTGTTGAATTCGGCAATCGCCTTGCGGAATTGATCGACATCGTCGGGGTGCAGCAGCGCCTGCACGTTGGCCGAGGTGACGTCGAAGGTCTCCGGGCTGACGCCGAAGATGCGATACTGGCCTTCGTCCCACATCCAGTCGCCGTTGATCCAGTCCCAGTCCCAGGATCCCATCTTGCCGGCGGCGATCGCCATGCTGCGCCGCTGCTCGCTCTCGAGCAGCTTGGCGGTGGAGCTTTCGAGCTCGGCGGTGCGTGCGCGAACGCGATCCTCCAGCTCCTGGTTCAGCCGCTCGAGCTCGCGCGTCTTGCGATAGAGCTCGGCGAATACCTTGATCTTGGCGCGCAGCACCTCCGGCACCACCGGCACCGGAACGTAGTCGACCGCGCCCATCTCGTAGCCGCGCAGGCGATCGATGTCGGACACCTGGATTGCCGAGATGAAGATCATCGCGATCTTCTGGAAACGCGGATGCTCGCGGATCATCGCCGCGAGCTCGAAGCCGTCGAGCTCGGGCATGCAGACGTCGACCAGGATCACCGCGATCTCGCTCTTCAGCAAAATCTCCAGTGCCTCGCGACCGGACGAGGCGATCACGAGGTTCTCGCCGAGGTCCTTCAGGATCACCTCATAGGCGAGCAGCTTGGCCGGCTGGTCGTCGACAAGGAGAATGTTGACCTTTTCGTGGTCCATACTCGGATCCCACTCAGCGATGCAGCCACATGCGGATCGCAAGCAGCAATTGATCGGTGTTGACGGGTTTGGCGAGATAGTCGGAAGCGCCCGCTTCCAGACATTTCTCCCGGTCGCCCTTCATCGCTTTCGCAGTCAGCGCGATGATCGGCAGGCGCAAAAAGGCCGGGTTCTCCCGGATCACGCCGATGGTCTGATAGCCATCCATCTGCGGCATCATGATGTCCATCAGCACGATCGCGATATCCGGATTGGACTGCACGAGCGCCACTGCCTCGCGGCCGGTGGTGGCGGTCAGCACCTTCATGCCGCGCCGTTCCAGCACGCTCGACAGCGCGAAGATGTTGCGGGCATCGTCGTCGACGAGCAGCGCGGTCTTGCCGATCAGGTCCTCGTCGGAACTGTTCAGCTTCTCCAGCATGCGCTGCTTTTCGGTCGGCAGCTCGGTGATCACCCGGTGCAGGAACAGGGCGGTCTCGTCGAGCAGGCGTTCGGGCGACTCCACGCCCTTGACCACGATGCTGCGCGCCATGGTGTGGAGCTCGGCATCCTCTTCGGCCGATAGTTCTCGACCGGTGAAGACCACGACCGGAATGTTCGACAGTGCCTCGTCGCTGCGGATCTGGTCCAGCACCTCGAAGCCGCTCATGTCCGGCAGACGCAGGTCCAGCACCACGCAGTCGTAAGGAGCGTCGCGCAGCGTCGAGAGCGCGCCGGCACCGGTTTCGGTCGCCACGATCTCGATGTCGTCATGATGCAGCAGCTCGCGGATCGAGAGCTGCTCCGCCTCGTTGTCCTCGACGATGAGGAGCCGCTTGCGCCGCGGCCTTGCATATTCCTTGATCTGGGTCAGCGCGGCGGAGACGCCCTCGGTCGTGGTCGGCTTGTTGATGAAGGAGAAAGCGCCGCGGGCGAGCGCGTGCTGGCGATCCTCGTCCAGCGTGATGATCTGAACGGGGATGTGGCGGGTCAGCGGATTGTGTTTGAGCTGGCTTAGCACCGTCCAGCCCAGCATGTCCGGCAGAAAGACGTCGAGCGACACCGCCGTCGGTTGATATTGCTTGGCGAGCTCCAGGGCTTCAGCGCCGCGTGCCGCGACCAGCACCTTGAAACCCTTGTCGCGGGCGAGATCGACCAGCACGCGAGCGTAATGCGGATCGTCCTCGACGATCAGCAGAATGGTATCCCCCGGTTCGAGATTGAGCCGGTCGTCGGGCAGTTGCTCGATGACGCGCTCGGGCGCAGTTGCCTGCACCTGGAGCGCGGGCGGCTGGTTGGCCGCGGGCGCGGTCCGTGGCGCGAGTGTCGGTCCTGAATATTTGAGCGGCAGGTACAGCGTGAAGGTGGAACCCTTGCCGGTCGCGCTGCGCAGGTGGATCTCGCCGCCGAGCAGGCTTGCGAGCTCGCGGCTGATGGCGAGCCCAAGGCCGGTGCCGCCATATTTGCGGCTGGTGCCGGCGTCGGCCTGCTGGAAGGCCTCGAAGATCAGCTTCTGCTTCTCCAGGGGAATGCCGATGCCCGTATCGGTGACCTCGAACGCGATCACTGCCGGCGCAGCGTTGAGCACGGGATGATCCGGCGTCCAGCCGCCTAGCGCGCAGGCGACCTTCAGTCGTACGCCGCCTTCGGCCGTGAACTTGAAGGCATTCGACAACAGGTTCTTCAGCACCTGTTGCAGCCGCTTGGAGTCGGTGACGATGCTGCGGGCGAGGTTCGGATCGACTTCGACGTTGAAGGACAGGTTACGGTTCTCCGCCTCGTGCCGGAACGGACGTCCGACGGTCTCCAGCAGGTTCGCGGTCAAGATCTCCTCCGCGTCGACGGTCACCGTGCCGGACTCGATCTTGGAAAGATCGAGAATGTCGCTGATCAGGTTCAACAGATCAGTGCCGGCACCGTGGATCGTGCGGGCGAACTCGACTTGCTTGGCCGAGAGGTTGCCATCCGGATTGTCGGTGAGCTGCTGGCCGAGGATCAGGATCGAGTTCAGCGGCGTGCGCAGTTCGTGGCTCATATTGGCGAGGAATTCGGACTTGTACTTCGAGGTCAGCGCGAGCTCGGTCGCTTTTTCCTCCAGCGCGCGGCGGGCCTGTTCGATCTCCTGGTTCTTGCGCTCGACTTCCACGTTGCGTTCGGCGAGCTGCTGCGCCTTCTGCTCGAGCTGATCGTTGGTCTGCCGCAACTCGCGCTGCTGGGCCTGGAGCTCGCCGGCGAGCTGCTGCGACTGCTTGAGCAGGCCTTCGGTCTGCATCGTCGCCTCGATCGAGTTGAGCACGATGCCGATGGAGTCCGTGAGCTGCTCCAGGAACGTCATTTGCGAGGTCGTGAATGAGGCGAGCGAGGCGAGCTCGATGACCGCCTTGACCTGGCTCTCGAACAGCACCGGCAGTACCACCAGGTTCTTCGGCACCGCGCGCAACAGCGCCGAGTTGATCGGCACCACGTCGGTCGGGATGTCCGCAACCACGCGCGGGCGCTTGTCGAGGGCACATTGCCCGGCGAGACCGTCACCGAATTGCAGCACCTGCGGATAGGGATAGGCACCGTCGCCGGCATAGGAGGCAAGCAGGCGGAGCTGCGGGCTGTCCTCGTTCTCGATCTGGTAGATCACGCCGGTATGGGCGTTCACCAGCGGCGACAGCTCGGAGAGCAGGAGACGGCCGACGGTGGTGAGGTCGCGCTGGCCCTGGAGCATGTTGGTGAATTTGGCGAGGTTCGTCTTCAGCCAATCCTGCTCGGTGTTCACGTCCGTGGTGAGACGCAGGTTGGTGATCATGGTGTTGATGTTGTCTTTCAGCTCCGCGACCTCGCCGCGGGCATCGACCTGAATCGACCGGGTCAGGTCGCCCTTGGTCACGGCAGTTGCGACCTCCGCGATGGCGCGCACCTGCGAGGTGAGGTTCGCTGCCAGCAGGTTGACGTTGCCGGTGAGGTCCTTCCAGGTGCCGGCGGCGCCCGGCACGTTGGCCTGGCCGCCAAGGCGTCCCTCGACCCCGACCTCGCGCGCCACCGACGTCACCTGGTCGGCGAAGGTCGCGAGCGTCTCGGTCATGTTGTTGATGGTGTCGCCGAGAGCGGCGACTTCGCCCTTCGACTTCACGGTGAGGTTCTGCTTGAGGTCGCCGTTGGCGACCGCGGTCACGACCTTGACGATGCCGCGCACCTGCTCGGTGAGGTTCGCCGCCATGAAGTTCACGGTGTCGGTGAGGTCCTTCCAGGTGCCGGCGACGCCGGGCACCTGGGCCTGGCCGCCGAGCTTGCCTTCGGTGCCGACCTCACGCGCCACGCGCGTGACCTCGCCGGCGAAGGCGTTGAGCTGGTCCACCATGGTGTTGATGGTGTTCTTCAGCTCGAGGATCTCGCCCTTCACGTCGACGGTGATCTTGCGGGACAGGTCGCCGCGCGCCACGGCAGTCGTGACCTCGGCGATGTTGCGCACCTGCGTGGTGAGGTTTGCGGCGAGCAAGTTGACATTGTCGGTGAGGTCCTTCCAGGTGCCGCCGACGCCGGGCACCACGGCCTGACCGCCGAGCCGCCCCTCGGTCCCGACTTCGCGCGCCACGCGCGTCACTTCGGCAGCGAAGGAGCGGAGCTGCTCGACCATCGTGTTCAGCGTGTCCTTCAGCAGCAGGATCTCGCCGCGGACGTCGACCGTGATCTTCTTCGAAAGGTCACCGCCCGCGATCGCAGTCGCCACCTCGGCGATGTTGCGGACCTGCGCGGTCAGGTTGGACGCCATGAAGTTGACGTTGTCGGTGAGGTCCTTCCAGGTGCCGGCAACTTCAGGCACTTGCGCCTGGCCGCCGAGCTTGCCTTCGGTGCCGACCTCGCGCGCGACACGCGTCACTTCCGATGCGAAGGCATTGAGCTGGTCCACCATGGTGTTGATGGTGTTCTTCAGCTCGAGGATTTCGCCGCGCACGTCGACGGTGATTTTGCGGGACAAGTCGCCGCGCGCCACGGCAGTCGTCACTTCGGCGATGTTGCGGACTTGGGCGGTGAGGTTGCCCGCCATCGAGTTCACGCTATCGGTGAGGTCCTTCCAGGTTCCGGCGACGCCGGGCACGTTGGCCTGGCCGCCGAGACGGCCTTCGGTGCCAACCTCGCGCGCCACGCGCGTCACCTCGCCCGCGAAGCGGTTGAGCTGGTCGACCATCGTGTTCAGCGTGTCCTTGAGCTGAAGGATCTCGCCGCGCACGTCGACGGTGATCTTGCGCGAGAGGTCGCCGCCTGCGATGGCAGTCGCCACCTCGGCGATGTTGCGCACCTGGGCGGTGAGGTTGCCCGCCATCGAGTTCACGCTCTCGGTGAGGTCCTTCCAGGTGCCGGCGACGCCGAGCACGTTAGCCTGGCCGCCGAGCTTGCCTTCGGTGCCGACCTCACGCGCGACGCGCGTGACTTCACCGGCGAAGGCGTTGAGCTGGTCGACCATGGTGTTGAGCGTTTCCTTGAGCTGAAGGATCTCGCCCGACACGTTCACGGTGATCTTCTTCGACAGGTCGCCCTTGGCCACAGCGGTCGCGACCTCGGCGATGTTGCGGACTTGGCCGGTCAGGTTCGAGGCCATCGAGTTGACCGAGTCTGTCAAGTCCTTCCAGGTGCCGGCGACGCCACGCACCTGAGCCTGACCGCCGAGCTTGCCTTCGGTGCCGACCTCGCGCGCCACGCGCGTCACTTCGCCGGCGAACGCGTTGAGCTGGTCCACCATGGTATTGATGGTGTCCTTCAGCTCCAGGATTTCGCCGCGCACATCCACGGTGATCTTCTTCGACAAGTCGCCGTTCGCGACCGCCGTCGTCACCTCGGCGATATTGCGGACCTGGGCGGTGAGGTTCGACGCCATCGAGTTGACGCTCTCCGTCAGGTCCTTCCAGGTGCCGGCGACGCCCAGCACGTTGGCCTGGCCGCCGAGCCGGCCTTCGGTACCGACTTCGCGCGCCACGCGCGTCACTTCGCCGGCGAACGCGTTGAGCTGGTCGACCATGGTGTTGAGCGTTTCCTTGAGCTGAAGGATCTCGCCCGACACGTTCACCGTGATCTTCTTGGAGAGGTCGCCGCTCGCGATCGCGGTCGCGACGTCGGCGATGTTGCGGACCTGCGCCGTCAGGTTCGAGGCCATGAAGTTGACGTTGTCGGTGAGGTCCTTCCAGGTGCCGGCCACACCAGGCACCTGGGCCTGGCCGCCGAGCTTGCCTTCGGTGCCGACCTCACGCGCGACGCGCGTCACTTCGGATGCAAAGGAGTTGAGCTGGTCCACCATGGTGTTGATGGTGTCCTTCAGCTCCAGAATTTCGCCGCGCACGTCCACGGTGATCTTGCGGGACAGGTCGCCGCGCGCCACCGCCGTCGTCACGTGGGCGATGTTGCGCACCTGTGCGGTCAGGTTGCCGCACATCGCGTTGACGGAGTCGGTCAGGTCCTTCCAGGTGCCGGCGACGCCGGGCACGATGGCCTGGCCGCCGAGCTTGCCGTCGGTGCCGACCTCGCGCGCCACGCGCGTCACTTCCGAGGCGAAGGAACGAAGCTGGTCCACCATCGTGTTGATGGCTTCCTTGAGCTGCAAGATCTCGCCGCGGACGTCGACCGTGATCTTCTTGGAGAGGTCGCCATTGGCCACCGCGATCGTCACCTCTGCGAGGTTGCGCACCTGGTTTGTCAGGTTGTTCGCCATCGAGTTGACACTCTCGGTCAAATCCTTCCAGACGCCGGTCACTTCCGGCACCTGGGCCTGGCCGCCGAGTTTGCCTTCGGTGCCGACCTCGCGAGCCACGCGCGTCACCTCGGAGGTGAACACGCCGAGCTGCTTGATCATGGTGTTGACGATGGTCGCCGATTGCAGGAATTCGCCGCGCAAGGGGCGGCCGTCGACGTCGAGCTTGACAGTTTGCAGCAGGTCGCCTTGCGCCACCGCCGCGACCGCGCGCGTCACCTCACGCGTCGGCCACAGGAGATCGTCGATCAACGTGTTGACCGAGCCTTCCATGTCCGCCCACGAGCCGCTCGCAAGCCCGAACTTCACGCGCTGGCGGGTCTTGCCCTCGCGACCCACCACCTGGCCGACCAGCTCGAGCTGCTGTGCCATGCGCTGGTTGGCGGCGATGATCTCGTTGAAGGTGTCGGCGATCTTGCCGTCGATGCCGAGATAGTCGCCGCTCATGCGCACGGAGAAATCGCCGCTGCGCATGGCTTGCAATGCAAGTAGCAACTCCTGCCGGGAGTCGGCTTCCGGAGTGCCATTCACTTTTCGTTTGGGGACGCGGCGACCAGATTGCGAAACCGGTCCGGGATCGAGATCGCTCATGTCATTCCCCCCGCAAGTGCGTATCCGAATCCAAAGCTAGTACGCAGTCTTGGAAATAGAACGTCAGCGAAATTCCAAATCAAGCCGCACCATTGGAGCATGAAAAATTGGAACCTGCCTCGCTCAGCCCGGCCGAAACAACGCAGCGGCGGGAACAGGGTTCCATCCGATTCAGGAATTTTTTCTTTGCCTTGCGAGGACCGTTCCAGATGCGGAACGGCGGTGACGGGTCGTTCGGAACGGAGCGCGCGACCTCCGGTTAGCCCGCGAAGAGAAGGAGCCATTATGAGAATAGTAACCGTAGCCATCGCTGCCACCTTGCTGATCGCCGGCGGGGCCTATGCGCAGAACGGTGCACCGAGCGGCCGTGGGGCCGTCACCGGTGATCCGGCGGCGAGCTCGGCCACGCCCGGCTCCGCGCCGACGACGGGGGCTGCGACGCGGCCAAGCCGGAGCGGCAGCGGCACATCTACCTCGGGCGGCCGGGACGACAATGGCGACCGGGGCAGGGACAAGATGCCCGAGAGCAATCGTATCGTGAAGCCGGAGAGCGAGCAGCATCATCCCGAACGGTGAGTGCCTACTTGTCGGCCATCGTGCGCGCGGCGTCGCGGAGCTGCGATCGCAGGATAGGCAACTGCTCGCGCGCGAAGGCGCTGAGCGCGTCATTGTCGGGTGCTCGCAGATAGCGCTCGAGCAGGGCGATGGTCTCTTCATATTCGGCGACCTGCGCCGCGTAGAATTGCCTGACATAGGCCGGCCCTTCGGAGTCGTCGGGACCGGTGAGTGCGGCGTCCGCGGTCGAGGTTTTGCGAACGTCGGGCTCGGCGCCGATCGCTTGCTGGATTCGCTTCAGCGCCTTGTCGCGCTTGGCTGCGTCGTCGGCCCGCGAGATCGCGAGGGTCTTGATCTCCTGATTGCCCCTAAGGTCGGCGCTCTCGAGCAGGCCTTGCTGGAATCGCCCGAACGCATAAAGACCGCTGATGACATCGGTTGCCGTCGGCGTGCGCACGGAATCGTGCCCGGCCCATGTTCGCTCGCCGCTGTTGTCGGCGAGTACAGCGGTGCTCATGAGCAACAGGACGGTGGCGACGATGATGCGCATGGATCGTCAATGGCGGGCTTACGCCGAAGTTCCCGCGACATTACGATCCGGTAAGGGCGGTTGCGCGCAGCACCGTGGCTTCCCAACTCTTTGACATGAAGCAATCTGATATCTTCAGGGAAAACGCCGAGAACTGCCTGCATCTCGCCGAGCGGGCCGAAGGGCAACCCGCCTTCAAACGCTACCAGCGGATGGCGGAAGCCTGGTCGGCGCTGGCCGAGGAACAGGACTGGCTCGACGGCGAAATCCCGCCCGTCGCCCAACGCGTGCCGCAAAAGAAGCAGACATCATAGCCGCTCTCGCGTTCGTGAGCCCTCGTGTGAGACCGCTCACGGACAATGCGCGACCAACTGACGATGATCCGATGAAAGGTCGCAACAAACCGCGTTTGTTCCTTTCAGCAGGAGGATTGCAATGGCTCCCCGTCTGGCTCTGTTCGTCCTCATCATGGCGTTTGGTATTTCCGCCACCTTCGCGACGGTAACGACGCTGCGGCAAGTCCATTTGGCGCATTCGTCGCCGTCGGTCGCGCAGCATGCGCGCAGCTAGGCGCGCTTGACCTTCCGGATTCCCCGCTGATCCGGAACCATTGCGGTTGTGGCGCGTAAGCGTCTTGAAGACAGACGAAAAGCGGGAAGTGCAACCATGACGTATTCCAACCATGGCATCGTTCGCGACAAGCGCGCCGAGGAGCAGCCACGCGACAAGCAGCGCGCGCAGACCGTGCACAAATCCGGTGCGAAGGGCTCGCCGTCGAAGGAAGCAACGCGCGATCCCGAGCTGAATGATCAGGACAAGACTCCGGGCTCGGGCATGACGCCAGATGATTCCGGCACGCCCCCGACCGGTTGAGATTCAGAGGAACGAATCCATCTCGGACGCGTAAGTGGATTGCTTGCGGCTTCATACCCCGGTGGGCCGGAAGCAATCTCCAAGGACGGCCCTGGCACCCCCGTGCCGGGGTCGTTTGCTGTTGTGCTCTCCCAATTGCGTTCAATCCTCGGCGTCGCCGTCGGCTGCGCCCGGCGTGTGGCCCTCGGGGCCGCGACCGAACACGCCATAGTCGCTCGACTTGACGCCCGCCAGCCCATCGATGCCGGCACGGGCGAGACCAAGCTTGAGAAGTTCGCGCACCGCGGCGGCGCGTGTCGGCATGCGGTGGCGGAAGCGGAAATCGTCGACTGCACTCAGTTCTTCAGGCGAGAGCATGACCTGCAGTCGCTCGGCGCGAAGATCGTTCATGTTCAGCCACTCAAAGTTGGCAAGGTGAGTAGTTTACTCAACGAACCAACTCGGTGCGGGTTCCGCAAGCTCCTCAAATGTCACCAAATGAGTGAAAATATCACGGAAAATCAATAACTTATGTAATTGCGGGGCAACTGCAGAGGTTCATACTGAAGCTCAATATCGCTCCAAGAACTGGAGAGACACGATGCCCGATCAGGTCAGATTGCCGCGCAAACTGTCCGAAGAGCCCGAGGCGCCGGAGCCGCGCCGGCCGAGTCATCGGAGGGTGATTGAGCAACTCGATCGCTGGGCCAATAGCCCGGGCCTGCAACCCCCACGAGGTCGCGATGCGGAAACGGAAACGTTCTGATCCCCACACGTTCGAGCAACGGCTTGAAGAGCACCGACTTCGGCTAGAAGACGAGCTCGCAAAATTGCAGGGTGCAAAACTGCAGGATGGGCGGCAGCGCGAGCTGCTTGTGGCGCGTCTCGAGCAGCTTCAGGCCGCCGCCGAGATGCACGAGTTTCTGTTGCCACGACGCTAGCCGGTTGGCCGATGCGTGGTCGTGCTGCCTCTGATGGCGCACGACGCGCAGCTTGCGACGCAGCCACCACATCGACACGGCGACGGTTCCCCACGCGACCAGTGCAACTGCAAAGCCTACTGCGACGCTTGCCGGGATCGTGAGGTAGAATACGGCTGCGAAGGCGGCGAGGCCGATGCTTCCCAATCCCGCGCCTGCGGCATCGAGCGCGGCAGCCTGCGGGCCGCGCCTCCCGCCGTTCAGTGCAACCCTCTCCTTCTTGCGGCGTTCGTGGCGATCGATCAGCGTGGCGCTGGCACAGAAGATTGCGGGAAGTGCGAGGAACAGGCCGCCAACGGACGTGCCGAATTGCTTGCCGATGAGACCGGCCAGAACAGTCGCGGCACCACCGAGCACGAAACGGATGAGATATTCGCACCAATGCGTCTGCTTCAGAGACGACAGTGACAGCTTGACGGGCATCACGTGGATCCTCCGAAGCTCGCCAGCAGGCCGAACGCGACAGCGAGCCAGGCCGCGAAGGAGACGATCGTTGCGGACAGCGCCGCCATGCGCCAACGCATCAGTAGTTGGCACACGACGAAGCTGTAGCAGGCGAGCGCAACGGAGCCATAGATCATCGTCCAGCTTTCGGCAGCGGCGTAAGTCGCGCCATGCTGGGCGACGGCAATGCCGAGCGTCGCCAGTGCGACCGCGGGCGCGGCGCCGAACAGGCCAGCAAAGCTCTTCGGCCGCAGCATGTCGCTCAGGATCGCGAAGGCGGACACGATCAGGCCGCCCGCGATGAAGCGTAGGATGTGCTCGGTCACGGCCGTACCCGCGCATTGCGCTTCACGAGCGCGCGCGGTCTCAACAGCCGCTCGACCGCGGCGCCGAGCGCAAAGCCGGCCACGACGTCGCTCGCCCAATGCGCCAGCAGTACGATGCGCGTCAGCGACAGTCCGATGGCAACGGCGCGAAAGGCGCGGCGCGGACCGCGCGGCAACAGGCCGGCTGCGGAGGCAAGCGCACCCATGTGAACGGCATGTCCGGATGGAAAGGCGTCGTGCGATCGCCCCGATATCGGAATGCCGTGCCGATGGCCGCGGACGGTGAGCCTATCCGGCCTGGTCTGATCGAAGAACGATTTCAGAATATGCGGCAGCACTGCCGTCACGAGCGACACCGCAAGCACGTGGTTGGCAACCGGTCGCGCTGCTGGACGTCGCGTCCAGGCGTAGAGCCAGCCGGCGGCGGCGAGCGCCAGCAGCACGTGCTCGTCGGCGCCCCAAGTGAGGGCCTCCGCGGTTTCTTCCATGCCCGGGTTGGCATGAGCGGCGATTTCATCGGCGATCGCGATATCGATCCGGGTCGGCTTGACTGTAACGAGTGCCATCGTTGTTCGGTCGGCGAGGGTGCACCGTGTCGATCTTGTAAAGCCAAGGCACGAGGGAAGTTCCGTGTCTGCGACTAGTCGGTCGGATTGCGGCCGGTGCGCGGGTTGAGCGGCCTGGTCGGCGGCCGCCGCAGCCGTTCGGGCAGGAACGGTTCGTTCTCTTGGGCGCTCGGCATCGCGCGGACGTCGGCGTAGCGCTGCGCCCGCTCATGCGGGGTCTCGTTGTTGTTGATCCGCCGTTTCACGTCGACGCCGCCGACGGGATCGTTGATGCCATGCTGGATGTCGCGAAAATCGCTCATGTCTCACTCCTTGCCAGGCAGGATGGATTCGAGCACTTGGCGCGCGGTGCCTCGAATTCTACCTGGAAAACTGCTGTTTTTCAGCGTTGTTCCAGGCCCGGCGGGGAACACGTGGCGAGAGCGCCGGAACGATCGTTTCGCGGCTTGGTTGATCAGCAAGAGCGAGTCTCAACGGAGATCTCACCATGATGGATCAAAGCGAAACAGGCACGCTGATCGGTAGCGACAAGGTCGAGGGGACTTCGGTCTATGGCGTCGACCACAACAAGATCGGTTCGATCGAGCGCGTCATGATCGACAAGAGGAGCGGCAGGGTGTCCTACGCCGTGCTCGGCTTCGGCGGGTTCCTCGGGCTCGGCCACGATCACTATCCACTGCCCTGGCAGTCACTGAAATACGATACCGACCTCGGCGGCTACGTTACCGGCATCACCGCCAATGAACTGCGCAACGCCCCGCATTATGGCGAGGCGGCCGAGTGGAACTGGAGCGACGACGCCAAGGTTCGTGCGCTGAACGCCTATTACGGCATGCCGATTGTCTAGAGCACCCGTCGCGCTATCGAGCAGGAGTTTCCGATGAGCAAGGAAAAGCCCACGGACGATCCCCGGCAGCAAAACGACTGGGGATCGCATGCACAGACGGACAAGCCATGGAAGGGCAATCCGGAGAAGGAACAGAGGTCGGGCGAGGCGAAGCCCGATCTGGAGAAGTGGCACGAGAGCAAGACACATTGAGTGTGTGAGGGCGGGGAGTTCGACCCCTCGAGCGAAAGCGCGCGCCACATTGTCGGTGTCATCGCCCGGCCTCGACCGGGCGACCCAGTATTCCAGAGACGGTTGTGGCTTCGCGGATGGGCCACGGCGTACTGGATGCCCCAGTCAAGCCGGGGCATGGCAGCGGTTGTACGCGTGCAATGCGAACGAGCTGTCGATGCATCTGAACTAATCGAGGTACTGAATCGTGGATGCTCAAACACGAGAGCGTGGGCCATCCGCGGAACAGCCGCAGCAGCCCCCGCGCAAGGACGCTCCCCAGGACGCCTCGAACGAGGTTCACGAGGCGTCCGATGCATCGCGTGCAACCTCGTTGCGCGACCGCCTGCGCGAACACTGGCTGATTGCGACCGCGGGTGCCCTTGTCCTGATCGCAGTGCTCGTGTCCGGCCTCGTCTACTGGTTGAACATCCGCCATTATGAATCGACCGACGATGCCTTCATCGCTGCGCGCAGCTTTTCCGTCGCCTCGAAGGTCGGCGGCTACGTTGCCGACGTCCCAGTCACCGACAACCAGCACGTCAACGCTGGCGATCTGCTAGCGCGGATCGACGAGCGCGACTATCGGATCGCGCTCGACCAGGCCGAGGCGCAGGTCGCGGCCTCACAGGCCAATATCGGCAATGTCGAGGCCCAGATCGAGTCCCAGAAGGAACAGATCAACCAGGCCAAGGCCCAGCTCGATCAGGCCCAGGCACAGCTCAAGTTTGCACAGGAAGAGGATGCGCGGGCGCAGGATCTCGTCCAGAAGGGCGCCGGTACGGTCCAGCGCGCGCAGCAGACCCACTCCGACCTTCAGGCGCAGCAGGCCAACACCGAGCGCGCGAAGACTGCGGTAGCCAGCGCCGAGCTCGGCATCAAGACGCTTGAGGCGCAGCTCGAAGGTGCGAAGGCGCAAGCGAAGCAGTCCGAGGCGCAGCGTGATCAGGCCAGGCTGAACGTCGACTACACCAGCGTGCTCGCAGCGCAGCCGGGGCGCGTCGTCAAGCTCAGCGGTGCCAAGGGCACCTACGTTACGCCGGGGCAGAGCCTGATGATGTTCGTGCCCGACGATGTCTGGATCGTCGCGAACTACAAGGAAACGCAGCTCAAGGAGATGCGGCCCGGCCAGTCCGTCGAGATCCGCATCGACGCCTATCCCGACCGCAAGCTCACCGGTCGCGTCGCGTCGGTGCAGCCGGGCTCCGGCACGGCGTTCAGCCTGCTGCCGGCGGAAAACGCGACCGGCAATTACGTCAAGGTGGTGCAGCGCGTGCCCGTGAAGATCGTGGTCGATAGCTGGCCGGCCGATCTGCCGGTGGGGCCGGGCATGTCGGTCGTGCCCTGGACGAAGGTGCGATGACCGACATCACGCAGGGCGCCGCGGCGGCGGGCGGCTGGTCGCCGGAGCGCTCGGCGGCGGGCGGACACAATCCCTATCTGATCGCCTTTGTGGTCTCCATCGCCACCTTCATGGAGGTGCTCGACACCACCATCGCGAACGTCTCGCTGCGCCACATCGCCGGCGGGCTCGCGGTCGGCCTCGACGAGAGCACCTACGTCATCACGAGCTACCTCGTCGCCAACGCCATCGTGCTCTCGATCTCGGGCTGGCTCTCGACAGTGATCGGCCGCAAGCGCTTCTACATGATGTGCGTTGCGACTTTCTCGGCGGCATCGCTGCTCTGCGGCTTCGCCTGGAGTCTCGAGGCTCTGGTGCTGTTCCGCATCCTACAGGGTCTCGGCGGCGGTGGCATGGCGACCAGCGAGCAGGCGATCCTTGCCGACTCCTTTCCGCCGCACAAGCGCGGGCAGGCGTTTGCGATCTATGGCGTCGCGGTCGTGGTCGCGCCGGTGATCGGCCCGACGCTCGGCGGCTGGATCACCGATACCTATTCCTGGCACTGGGTGTTCTTGATCAACGTGCCGATGGGCCTCATCTCGCTGTTCCTGGTCGGCACGCTCGTCAAGGAGCCGTCGGGTGCTGAAGAGGAGAGGGGGGGAGCTGCTCGCCAAGGGGCTGCGTGTCGACTATGTCGGCTTCATTCTTGTCGCGATCGGTCTCGGTTCGCTCGAATTCGTGCTCGATGAGGGCCAGCGCAACGACTGGTTCGGATCGACCATGATCGTTGTCTTCGCGTGTCTTTCCGCATTTTGCCTGCTCGCGCTGATCCCATGGGAATTGACGCGCGAGGATCCCATCGTCGACATCCGTCTGCTCGGGCGGCGACAGTTCGGCGCTTGCTTCGTGGTAATGCTGGGTACCGGCGCGGTGCTGATCTCGACGACACAGCTCATTCCGCAGCTTCTGCAGACCGAGCTGAACTACACGGCCATGCTTGCGGGCCTCGCTCTGTCGCCCGGCGGCGTCGCAACGCTGGTTCTGATGCCGGTGGTCGGGCGCCTGGTCGGCATGGTGCAGCCGAAATATCTCATCATGACGGGCGCGGCCATCTGCGCCGTCGCGATGTGGCATCTCACCGGAATCAACGGCGACATCACCTATGGCTATGCGGCGATGGCGCGCATCCTGCTCGCGCTCGGTCTGCCCTTCCTGTTCCTGCCGGTGACGACGGCGTCCTATGACGGCATGCCGCCGGACAGGACCAACCAGGCCTCTGCCCTCATCAACGTCGCGCGCAACATCGGCGGCTCTGTGGGCGTCGCGCTCGCGCAGACCATCCTGGCGCAGCGCCAGCAATTCCATCAGAGCCGGCTGATCGAGCATCTCGCGCCGTCGGATCTCGGCTATCAGCAGAGCGTGGACGCGATGACGCGGTTCTTCCAGGCACAGGGCTCGAACGCATCGGATGCGGCCGCGCAGGCGATCGCCTGGGTCGGCAGGACCTTGCAGCAGCAGGTCGACTTCCTTGCCTATATCGACGTGTTCTGGATGCTCGCGATCATCGCCGTCCTGATGATTCCCGTCGCTGCGATCCTTCGCCCGATCGACCTGCGCGCTCCGGCCCGCGGGCATTGATTGCTTTGCCAGGTTCGCAAGGTCCAACGCTATAAGTCTGAAAAAAGAACCTATCTGAAAGATCAGGACATTTTGGCGTAACCTATAGCCAGTACAGCGAGAATTTGACAGTTCTATTTTAGAACTATATCATCGAGCTCAATATCACCCAACGGCCCATCGCGTGGGCGGTCGACACACCGCCGCGGCGCGGCCCACAGGAGGAGGCGACCTTGTCCAAGCGAAACGCCACGGCTGCCATCGTCGGCGCCGGCGACTACATCGGCGCCGAGATCGCCAAGAAGTTCGCATCTGAAGGCTTCACCGTCTTCGCCGGCCGTCGCAATGGCGACAAGCTCGCGCCGCTGGTAAGGGACGTTGAGGCGGCCGGCGGCGAGATCCACGCCCGCTCGCTCGATGCGCGCAAGGAGGAGGAAATCGTTTCCTTCCTCAACGACGCCGACAAGCACACGCCGCTAGAAGTCTGCATCTTCAACGTCGGTGCCAACGTCAATTTTCCGATCCTCGAGACCACCGAACGGGTGTTCCGGAAGGTCTGGGAGATGGCCTGCTATTCCGGCTTCCTGGCGGGACGAGAGGCGGCGCGGCTGATGCTGGCGCACGGCGGCGGCAATATCTTCTTCACGGGCGCGACGGCGTCCTTGCGTGGCGGCAGCGGCTATGCGGCTTTTGCCAGCGCCAAGTTCGGCCTGCGCGCCGTCGCCCAGGCGATGGCCCGCGAGTTGGGGCCGAAGAACATCCACGTCGCGCATCTCATCATCGATTCCGGCGTCGATACCGAATGGGTGCGGCAGCGCCGCCTCGAAGCGCTCGGCCCCGACGCGCTCGACAATCCCGACCTCCTGATGCCGCCAGCCTCCGTCGCGGAATCCTATTGGCAGCTCTATCAGCAGCCCAAGAGCGCCTGGACCTTCGAGATGGAGATCCGCCCCTTCGGAGAGAAATGGTGACCGTGGCGCAGATCTACGGCTAAACTCGCGCCAGACAAACCATCCGGGAGGACGCCTACGTGAAGACCGCGATCACCGAACTGTTCGGCATCGAGCACCCGATCATCCAGGGCGGCATGCATTTTGTCGGGTTTGCCGAACTCGCCTCCGCAGTCTCCAACGCCGGCGGGCTCGGCATCATCACCGGGCTCACCCAGAGGACGCCGGAGCTGCTCGCCAAGGAGATCGCGCGCTGCCGCGAGATGACCGACAAGCCGTTCGGCGTGAACCTCACTTTTCTGCCGACCTTCTCGGCGCCGCCCTATCCGGAATACATCGCCGCGATCGTCGAGGGTGGCGTGAGAATCGTGGAGACTGCAGGCCGCAGCCCGGAACAATACATGCCTGCGCTGAAAGCGGCCGGCGTCAAGGTGATCCACAAATGCACCTCGGTGCGCCACTCGCTGAAGGCCGAGCGGATCGGCTGCGATGCGGTCAGCGTCGACGGCTTTGAATGCGGCGGCCATCCCGGCGAAGACGACATCCCCAACATGATCCTGCTGCCGCGCGCGGCGGAGGAGTTGACGATTCCCTTCGTCGCCTCCGGCGGCATGGCCGACGGGCGCAGCCTCGTCGCAGCACTTTCGCTCGGCGCCAGCGGCATGAACATGGGCACGCGCTTCATCGCCACCAAGGAGGCGCCGGTGCACCAGAACGTCAAGAACGCGCTGGTCGCGGCGACCGAGCTCGATACCCGCCTGATCATGCGCGCGCTGCGCAACACCGAGCGGGTGCTCACGAACGCCAATGTCGATCGCCTACTCGAGATCGAGCGCGAGAAGGGCGAAAAGCTGAAGATCGACGACATCCACGACCAGGTCGCGGGCGTCTATCCCAGAATCATGATCGAGGGCGAGATGGATGCCGGCGCCTGGAGCTGCGGGATGGTCGCAGGCCTCATCAACGACATCCCCTCGTGCAAGGAACTCGTCGATCGCATCATGAGAGAGGCGGACGAGATCATCCGCGGCAGGCTGATGGGCTTCCTCGACGGCAAGGCGGCGGCGCGCAAGGTCGCGTGACGTCGTATTTGCGGCTAAAACGATGAGGATCGCAATCAGCATCCTCATCGCGCCGCGCGACGGCGCGCCGATCAACAACGCGTGTGTTGCCTCGCTCCGCGGTGTGCTGTTTGCTGACGGCTCAGGACTGGGCCCTCTCCCGTAACGCCATGCAAAGCGAACCCGTGACCGTCAGGCGACGTGATCTTCTTGCGCTGATCGGTACGGTGGCCGGCAGCGCGGCCATGTATCATGCGATGACGAGCCTCGGGCTCGCGTCGGAGTCGCGCTACAAGGGCCCGATTCGGCTCGAAGGCGATCCCAGAGGCGCCTCCGTGCTCGTGCTTGGCGCGGGCCTTGCCGGTATGACCGCGGCGCTCGAGCTACGCAAGGCCGGGTACACTGTCCAGATCCTTGAATTCAACGCTCGCCCCGGCGGCCGCAACTGGACGCTGCGGGGCGGCGATGCCTTCACCGAGCTCGGCGGCCACAAGCAGGTGTGCGAGTTCGAGGATGGTCTCTATCTCAATCCGGGGCCGTGGCGTATTCCCTATCATCACCGCGCGCTGCTCGATTATTGCAGGCGCCTGGGCATCGCGCTCGAGCCGTTCAATCAGCTCAATCACAACGCTTTGCTGCATTCGGTGCGCGCCTTCGGCGGCAAACCGCAGCGCCTGCGCGCCGTGAAGGCGGATTTCCAGGGCCAGATCGCCGAGCTGCTCGCAAAGGTGACGCAGCAGGGCAAGCTCGACGAGACCGTGTCGAAGGAGGACCAGGAAATCCTGCTCCAGGCGTTGCGCTCCTGGGGTGCGCTCGACAATGGTTATGGTTACAAGGCCAATCTGCTCTCGGCGGAGTTCCGCGGCTACACCAGGGATCCCGGCGGCGGCTTGACGGCGATACCGGAGCCGAGCGAGCCGGTTGGCCTGTCGGAGGTGCTGAAGTCGCGGCTCTGGCGCTATTTGCGTGGCTTTGCGCACTACAATTTTCAGACCACGATGTTCCAGCCGGTCGGCGGCATGGACATGATCGGCAAGGCCTTTGCGAAGGAGGTCGGCGATCTCATCCGCTACAACGCCAAGGTGACGCAGATCCAGCAGGACCCGCGCGGCGTCACCGTCAGCTATGTCGATGCCAAGAATCCTGGCGCGGTGCAGCAGGTGCACGCCGATTGGTGCGTCTGCACCATCCCGCTGACGATCCTGAGCCAGTTGCCGCTCGACGTCAGCGCCGCCATGAAATCGGCGATCGATGCCGTTCCCTATGCCGCGTCCGTGAAGATCGGCCTGCAATTCAAGCGCCGATTCTGGGAGGAGGACGAGGCGATCTATGGCGGCATCAGCTACACCGACCTGCCGATCCGCCAGATCGCCTATCCCAATTACGACTACAACCGCGCCGGGCGCGGTGTCCTGCTCGGCGCCTATCTGTTCGACGGTCCGAACTCCTACGAATTCACCGCGATGTCGCCGGCCGAGCGGGTCGCGCGCGCCGTCGAGTTCGGCGCCGTCATTCACCCGCAATACAAGAGCGAATTCGAAAACGGCATCGCGGTCGCCTGGCATCGGGTGCCCTTCGTGCTCGGTTGCGCCGGCGACTGGAGCGACGAGGCGCGCGCCGCGCATTACAACAACCTCTGCCAGATCGACGGCCGCATCGCGCTCGCGGGCGAGCACGCCTCCGCGCTTCCAGCCTGGCAGGAGGGCGCGATCCTCTCCGCGCTCGATGCGATTGCGCGGCTGCATGACCGCGTGGTGAGGACGTGATGGGTCAGGGCTTTCGACGGGTGCGATGGCCGGTGCGGCTTGCCTTGTCGGCAGTCATGATGCTGTCGGCAACCGCGCGGGCGCATGACGGCCCCGAAAACCGCATCTTCAGCTCGGGCTTCAATTTTGCGGAGACCACGGGCGAGGAGCTGTTCACCAATGTCTGCCAGGGCTGCCACATGCCTGATGCCGGTGGGGCCTCCGGCGCCGGCGTCTATCCGTCGCTCGTCGCCGACAAGAATCTGGAAGCACGCGGCTATCCCGTCTATCTCGTGCTCAACGGCCGGCGCGCCATGCCGCCGTTCGGCGAGATGATGACGGACGCGCAGATCGCTGCCGTCGTGAATTATCTGCGTACGCATTTCGGCAATGCTTACGATGATGCAGTGACGGCGAACGAGGTGAGGGACGCGCGTCGCTGACGTCCTGGCAAGAGGGGGAACCAATGAATTTCAGAACCGCCGCCGTCATTGGCGCGTTGCTTGCGATTGCCCATGCGGGCACGACTCACGCCGAGGTCATCCGGCATCCCATTCCGAACTCGACCTTTCCGATCGCGCAGGCCGTGCAAGTCACCGGCAATGCCACGACCTATTATGTCAGCGGCCAGGTGCCGCCGGTCGCCAACAAGGATGCCGATCCGCAAAGCCGGGAGGCCTATGGCGACACCAAGACACAGACGGTCGGCGTGCTCAACCGCATCAAGGGCATTTTGGAGGGGCTCGGCCTCACCATGGGCGACGTGGTGAAGATGCAGGTCTTCCTGGTGCACAATGCGTCGGCACCGATGGACTTCAAGGCCTTCATGGAGGGCTACACCCAGTTCTTCGGCGGCAGCCAGCCTAACCTGCCGGCCCGCTCGGTGGTCGGCGTCGCCGCGCTCGCCAATCCCGGCTTCCTGGTCGAGATCGAGGTGATCGCTGTCAAGGACGCGAAATAGGCCGGGGGCGGTTGCAAAAACGGCAGAACGATCTCGCTTGCCAAAGCGCGCCTTCCGCTGTCTGAATTCAGCGAGGCCGCATTTCGGGAGCACGCGATGAAGAGGACGATCACCAAGAATAATATCTCGTGCAGGAAGGCTCTACTCTCGACGGCTGTCGCGGCCCTGCTGCTCACCTGCGGGGCGGCCGCCGCCGAAGGCCTGAGCCCGCAACAGCAGCTCTCCCACGACGTCTACAAGGAGCTCGTCGAGATCGACACCACCACCGCGACCGGCGACACCGCGCGCGCGGCCGAAGCGATGGCGACGCGGCTGAAGGCGGCGGGCTTTCCCGATTCGGACGTGCAGGTCTTCTCGCCCGCGCCGCGCAAGGGCAACCTGGTCGCCCGCCTGCACGGGAGCGGTGCGCGCAAGCCGATCCTGCTGGTCGCGCATCTCGACGTCGTGCCGGCGCTGCGCGAGGACTGGTCGGTCGATCCGTTCAAGTTCACCGAGAAGGATGGCTACTACTACGGTCGCGGCACGGCCGACGACAAGCACATGGCGTCCGCCTTCATCACCAGCCTGATTCGGTTCAAGCAGGAGGGCTATAAGCCCGACCGCGACATCATTGTCGCGCTGGAGACGGACGAGGAGATCTTCGACCGCGACGGTCTCGGCATCCAGTGGCTGATCAAGAACAAGCGGGACCTCATCGACGCCGAGTTCGCGCTCAACGAGGGCGCCGGCGTTGGCCTGAAGGACGGCAAGCCGATCCGCGTCGGCGTCCAGACCAGCGAAAAGATCCCCGTCAGCTTCCAGCTCGACGTCACCGATCCCGGCGGCCACAGCTCGGTACCGCGCAAGAGCAACGCGATCTACAAGCTCGCCGAAGGCCTCGTGCGCCTGTCCAAGTTCAACTTCCCGCCCAAGCTGAACGCCACCACGCGCGGCTATTTCGAGAAGAGCGCGCAGTTCGAGAACGACCAGACCGCAGCCGACATGCGCGCCGTGATGTCCGACAAGCCCGATCCGGCGGCGCTGTCTTTCGTGCGGCTCGCTGCGAACCCCGTCTACAACGCTCAGCTCCGCACCACCTGCGTTGCGACCATGCTGCAGGGCGGGCATGCCATCAACGCGCTGCCGCAGTCGGCGAGTGCCAAGGTCAATTGCCGCATCATGCCGGGCGAGCCGGTCGAGGAGGTCAAGGCGACGCTGGAGCAGGTGCTGGCGGATCCCGACATCAAGCTGACGCAGATCGATACGGCGGTCATCAGCGCGCCCAGCGAGCTGCACGAGGAGATCATGGGCGCGATCGAAAAGCTCTCGGGCGAATTCTTCCCCGGCGCCATCGTGCTCCCGGTCATGAGTTCCGGCGCCACCGACGGCAGCTACCTGCGCAATGCGGGCATCCCGACCTACGGCCATTCCGGCATGGCGATCGACATCGGGGAGAACCGCATCCACGGCAAGGACGAGCGTGTTCCCGTGGCGTCGTTCTACAAGGGACAAGAGTACCTTCATCGGCTCGTCAAAACGCTGGCAGGCGGTTCCTGAGCCTGCGAAAGGCTTGTGAATCGGGGATCGGCTTCGGTAGCTGGTAACCCTGATGACAATCTGCCGCTGGAAATCCGCCTCGCGCCTCCTAAATAAGGGTAAAATTGCCCTTAATTGAATTTCAGGAGGCGTCTCTTGGTCCTGAAAAGCGTATCGTTCGGCCTCGCCACCGCGCTCATGCTCGCATGCAGCAGCGCGGCGATGGCTGACGACTACAAGCCTGACGAATATCTCGGCCTCGATCTCTCCAAGGCGGTGCTGTCGCCGAAGCGGCTCGGCCCTGCGACGCAATTCGCGCCGGTCCAGGTGGAAGCACGAAGTGATGCGGCGCGCGCCGTGCCTGACGTCACGCCGAAGGCGGTCGTGACCGAGCACGTGAAGGCGCCGGAGCCGCGGGTTGCTCACGCGAAGAGGGCGCAACCGCGTGGCGCTGCCCGCACCAGGCTTGCGCATCGGCACGCGAATCCGCTGGACGCGCAGGCGATGGACACGCGCATCCAGACCTGGCCGTGCAGGTCGGGCGGCATCTGCAACTGGAAACATTAGAGCATGATCCGGACCCGAAGGGCCGCGCTAGCGCAAAGTGTGAAGCGGTTTTCCCTCGCGACAAACGCGGAACGCGTTTGCGCGGAGATCATGCTCAAATAATTAGGCGTCATCCGCCCGTCGCAAAACGGTAGGCGCGGAGTCAAAAAACCGTCGGCCTGGAGTCAAGGAGCACAGGCACCTTTCGTCGCGATTCGACGAAGGTTTCCTGAATGGCAACGCTCCGCGCCTCGCGCGCATGGACCCGGCGGCAGTTTCTGGTCCGCTCCACATCCTCCCTCGCGCTCGCTGGTCTCGGCTCTCGCGCCAAACCATATCTCAGCCGCGCCGCCGATCGTCCGCTGATCGCAGGCGGCATTCAGTCGGGCGACGTGTCCGAAGGCTCTGCCGTCATCTGGGCGCGCGCCGACCGGCCTGCGCGGATGCGGGTCGAATGTGCCACAGCCGAAAGCTTCAAGACGATCCTGTGCACGGCAACCACTGACGCGCTGCCAGACGCCGACTTCACCTCAAAGGTGCTGCTGCGTGACCTGCCGCCCGGACAGGACATCTTCTACCGCGTGCGCTTCGACGACATCGCGACCGGCATTGTCGGCGAGACGCGTACCGGACATTTCCGCACTGCGCCAGCCGCAGGCCAGTCGATCTCGTTCGTGTGGTCCGGCGACACCGCCGGGCAGGGATGGGGCATCGATACGTCGCGCGGCGGCATGCGCAGCTATCGCACGATGCTCGACAACCGTCCGGATTTCTTCATCCATTCCGGCGACCACATCTATGCCGACTGCACCATTCCTGCCGAGTTGAAGCTGCCGAACGGCGAGATCTGGCGCAACCTCGTCACCGAAGAGAAATCGGAAGTCGCGCACACGCTGGCGCAGTTCCGCGGCAATTACAAATACAATCACCTCGACGAGAATTTCCGCGCCTTCCATGCGGAGGTGCCGATGTTCGCGCAATGGGACGACCACGAGGTCACCAACGACTGGTCGCCCTATGGCAGCGTCGATGAGACCGGTTTTGATGCCGACGGCACCTCACGCCTGGTCGCGCGCGCGAGGCGTGCGTTTTTCGACTTCATGCCGATTCGCGAGATCCGGCAGCAGCAAGGCCGCATTTATCGGAGAATTGCCTACGGACCGCTGCTCGACGTCTTCATGATCGACATGCGCAGCTATCGCGACGGCACCTGGAACAAGGGCGAGGAGCACGACGGCTGGATCCTCGGCCGTGATCAGCATGCCTGGCTGAAGCGGGAGCTCGCCGCTTCGCGCGCGACCTGGAAGGTGATCGCGGCCGACCTGCCGATCGGCCTGATCAGCCTCGATGCCGTCGCGCTCGGCGATGGTCCGCCCGATCGGCGCGAGCACGAGATCGCGGACCTGCTCTCCTTCATCAGGCGCGCCGGCGTGCGCAACACCGTCTGGCTCACCGCTGACATGCACTACACCGCCGCGCATTACTACGATCCCAACCGCGCGGTGTTCTCCGATTTCGAGCCGTTCTGGGAATTCGTCTCAGGTCCCCTCCATGCCGGCACCTGGGGGCCGGGCGAGCTCGACAACACCTTTGGACCCGTCGCGATGTACCAGCGCGGTTGTAGCGCCGAGCAGGGCGAGAACCTTGCGCCTTGCTTCGGGCTCCAGTTCTTCGGCTGCGTCGACATTGACGGCGGCACGGAGGTCATGACCGTGACGCTGAAGGACGTCGACAATCGCGACCTCTGGTCGGTCAACATCCTCCCGCGGCCGCAAGTGCGGCCCGCTGTGGTGGCACAGCATTCGTAAATGGAGCGCGGAGTCGTCATGCCCGGGACAAGACTGGGCCTGACGATGTGAACCAGCGGACACGCTAACCGGTTCTTGATTGGCTGCTCCGCGATCGGCTCGCTATAATGCTCACCCCGCCATCGCTCTTTCACCACTGAAAACTCTGCTTGCGCGGCCTTTGCCGGGCGCATCCGGCGGGCTGGAATTCGTCAGGAGTGTCTTCATGGAAAATCTGAAAATCAAAAATCTGACAATCCACGGCATGAGCATGCCCAAGCTCGGCCTCGGCACGTTCCGCATGCAGGGCGATGCCTGCCGCGCCGCGGTCGAAAGTGCGCTGTCGCTCGGTTATCGCCACATCGACACCGCCGAAATGTACGCCAATGAGGAGCCGATCGGTGCGGCGATCGCCGCCGCCGGCGTGCCGCGCGGCGAACTGCACGTCACGACGAAGGTCTGGCACGAGAACCTTGCACCGGACGCGATCCGCCGCGCTTCTGACGCCAGCCTGAACAAGCTTCGGCTCGACCACGTCGACCTCTATCTCGTGCACTGGCCGTCGCGCAATGCGAACTGGCCTGCGGTTTTCGAGACGCTGATGAAGCTGAAGGAAGAGGGCCGCACCCGCGCCATCGGCGTCGCCAATTTCAACACCGCGCTGCTCAAGCTCGCGGTCGAGGAGATCAGGGCGCCGATCGCCTGCAACCAGATCGAATATCACGTGATGCTCGATCAATCGAAGGTCATCGACTATCTCACCGCAAAATCGATTCCGCTGGTTGCTTATTGCCCGCTCGCGCAGGGACGTATCGCCTCTGATGCGGTTTTGGGCGAGATCGGCCGCAAGCACAATGCGACCGCGGCGCAGGTCGCGCTGAAGTGGCTGCTCGATCAGAAAGGGGTCGCTGCGATTCCGAAGGCATCACGGCGAGAGAGCCAGCAGGCCAATCTCGACGCGCTGAAGATCACGCTCGACGACGACGATCGCAGAAAAATCGCGGCGCTGCCGAAGGACAGGCGCTGCGTCAATGCCAGTTTCGCGCCGGTGTGGGACTAAAGCGCGATGAGATTGGGCCGAATCGTCATCGCGCTTTAGGTTGTTGTTTGAGCATGATCTTTTCGGAAAACCGCTTCACACTTATCCGGATCATGCTCTAGTGTCGGTGTCTATCCGCGCATGCAAAGAAATGGCCCCGTCGGGGCCATTTCAGCGTGCGCATCAGTAGTCGTAGTGGCGATGACCGCGCTTGATCACGACGACCCTGTCGCCGTGATGATGCCAGCCACGATGCATGCCGTAGTCACGGTGCTCGCGGAATTCGGCCCGGGCGCCGTAGGGGCCGTAATGGTGCTTCTTGATCACCACCGTCTCGGCGCTCGCCACCGTCGGTGCCACGATCGCAAGCGCGCCGAGAGCCGCGACGACATAGCCAAGCTTCCTCATGATGTCCTCCTCCAATGAACGCCAATTTAAACCGCGCACGCGCGCGAACGTTCCGGAGGAACTGTAAGGAGAATTCTGAACGTCTGTTCAGCTTCGCTTACGCGCGCTCACGTGCTGTTGCCGCAGCGGTGCTGCGCAGGCGTCGGAGCGCCGGTCTTGACGAACGTGCCATCGCGGATGGTGTAGTCGCTGCGCTCGCCGCGATTGTAGATCGCGCGCAGGCTGCCGTCCTTCTGTAGCGCGAGGCCGAATTCGCGCGTTTGATGCAGCGCTGGAAAGAACACCATGATGTTGAGCAGGCCGTCCGCATCGGTCGAGGCCGCCACCACCTCGTTCTCGTCCCTGGCATCACCGAAGTTGCGGCGGTACATCACGCGGCCGTCCGGCCTGACTTCGTAGGTGAGCACTGCACCCTTGTCGCGGTCGGGCGGGAGCGAGCAATCGATCGCCCAGGAGCCGAGCAGCCCCCAATTGACGATCGTCGCCGCCAGCGTCTCGGCGCCGGCTGTGGATACGAGCACAAGCCAGACCATCGCGGCCAGCGCGCAGCGGTTCAAACAAAGCATCATGTCTTCAGGAGCCCCGCCTCGAACGAGAGCGAAGTTTAGCATTTCCAGCCTAGTCGTCCACGCCGGTCGGCAATCGTACCGCTATTTGATCCGCGTCAATGAGCGGACCCGAAGCTGCGCCATAATGCCAGCTTCGGGAGGCGATCGTGGATAGATCAATGCTGGATGAAGTCACCGATTTTGCGGGCGAAGCGCTGCCGGGCGGCACTGCTGTGCCGCCATACTCCGAGACCGAATTCCTGGCGGAGCTCGGCGAGCGGGTGCGCTCATCGCGCATGCGCTGCGAGCTGTCGCGGCGGGAGCTCGCGCGCAGGTCGGGAATTTCCGAGCGCTACATCGCGCAGATCGAGGCCGGCAAGGGCAACGTTTCGATCGTCCTCTTGTTGCGGCTGGCCTCCGCGATCCATGGCAGCCAGGCACAGGCGGCCTGACGCTAAGAGGTCATCGCCATGGGTCAGCTCGTGCTTGCGGCCAAGGTGACCCATGTTCCGTCGCTGATGCTGTCGGAAGCGCCCGGCAGCCCGTTGCGCGCGGCGCGCGAAGGCGCCGTCAATTCGCTGCGCGAGCTCGGGCGACGGGCGAAAGAGCGCGGTGTTACCAGCTTCGTGGTGTTCGATACCCACTGGCTTTCCAATTTCGGCTACCACATCAACGCCAATGCGCAGCATCGCGGCTCGTTTACCAGTCACGAGGCGCCGCAGATGATCCAGGATCTGCGCTATGACCTGCCGGGAGACACCGTACTCGCCCAGGCGATCGCGGGCAGGGCGGCCGAAGGCGGGCTCAACGTCATCGCGCACAGGATTGCGAGCCTCGGGCTCGAATACGGCACCATCGTTCCGATGCACTACCTGAACGCAGGCGGCTGGGCGAAAGTGGTCTCGATTGCCTCGCCGCTGTTCACCTCGCTCGAGGAGAGCCGGGTTCTCGGCGAAGCGACGCGCCAAGCGATCGAAGATTCGGGCAAACGGATTGCGGTTCTTGCCAGCGGTTCGCTGTCGCACCGGCTCTGGCCGAATAAGAAGCTGGGTACGGAAGCGTGGACGTCGGTCGCCAGCGAGTTCAATCGTCAGGTCGATCTGCGCGTGCTCGAGCTCTGGCAGCAGCGTCGCTACCGCGAATTCCTCGACATGCTTCCGGACTATGCTATCAAGTGTAACGGCGAGGGCGGCATGGCCGACACCATCATGCTGTTTGCGGCGCTCGGCTGGTACGACTATCGCGGCGCGTCCGAACAGCTCTGCGAGTACTTCCCGTCGTCCGGCAGCGGGCAGGTGAACGTGGAGTTTCACGTCGAGGCGTGAAACTCCAGGAGTTCAGTCCAGGAGTTCTTTCCAAGCGCTCAGGCGCGCGCCTTCTCGACATTCGCGATTCGCGCCGGCACGCCGAACTCCCTGCGGCAGACCTCGGCGAGCACGGCGACGCCCTCGCGGATCTGCTGGCGCGTGGGGCTGGCAAAGCACAGCCGCAGCCGAGAACCCGAATAGCCCTTGCTGGTCGACCATTCCGGACCTGGATTGATCGAGACGCCGGCCGCGAGCGCGGCCTGGTAGAGCTTGAGCGTGTCGACATTGTCGGGCAACTTCACCCAGAGGAAGATGCCGCCTTTCGGCTCCTCGAACTCGGCAGCGGTTCCGAACTGCTCATTCAGCGCTTCCATCAGCGTGTCGAGCTTGGTGCGCAGCGCGCGCGTCAGCGCGGGCACGTGGGTCGCGAAATGCGGCCGGCAATATTCGGCGAGCGCCATCTGCTCCAGCGCGCCGGATCCGGCGTCCGTCTTCAGCGCGAGCATCCGGGACATCACCTCCCAGGGCGCAACGATGAAGCCGACGCGCAGCGCCGGCGCGATCGATTTGGAGAACGATCCAATATGGATGACACCGCCCTTGCCGCTCATCGCGTGGATGGCCGGCGGCCGTTCTCCTGACCAGACGAGGTCGGCATAGCAATCATCCTCGAAGATCGGGACAGCGTACTCGGCCGCAAGCCGCAACAGCTCGGCGCGGCGGCTTTCCGGCATGATGCTGCCGGTCGGGTTCTGCACTGTCGGGATGGTGTAGATGTATTTCGGCTGGATGCCGCGGCTCCTCAGGTCGGCAAGCGCGGACGCCAAAGCGTCCATGCGCATGCCCTCGCCGTTGAGGGGAACGCCGACCGTATTCACGCCGAGCCGCGTCAGGCGGTTCAGCGCGCCCTGATAGGTTTCCTGCTCGACGATCACGGTATCGCCGCGCGCAAGCAGCGTATGGTTGACAAGGTCGAGTGCTTGCAAGGAGCCCGAGACGATCAGGAGATCGTCGACCGTACAATTGATGCCAGCATCGCGTTTCAGCTTCGCGGTCAGGAATTCGCGTAACGGCAGGTAACCCTGCGGACCATGCGCCAGTCCGTAAGTGGCGAGGTTGCGACCCTCGCGCCGGAGCACCGCATCGACCGCCGCGATCAGGTCATCGACCGGCACCTGCTCGGAATCATTGTTGCCGCCGACGAAGCTGTATTTGGCAAGCCCGGTCCAGCGCGCAGAAGGAGCCGGCAGCCCCGGCGGGAACAGGGGCGCGAAGTCGAAGCTGGCAGTCATGGGCAGTTTCCTCTGTTTTTGTTGAGCCAGCCGGCATTGCGCCGGCCGGCCTGTTACTTCTTGCCGACCGTCCGGGTCGGGCGGCCCTGGCTGATGAAAGCGTAATGCGCATTGGCGACGCCGCCAACCATCAAGGCCTCGACCACGGGCTCGGCGATCTCGCTCGCTGCCGCCCAGTCGACGATGAAGTTGGCTCCGGTCCCGCCGCGCACGTCCTCGGTCGGGATGACGACGGAGACCGTCGCGAGCGGCTTCAGGGCGACCGGCGATTTCAGATAGCTCTCGATCATCTTGCCGGTGGTGTCGAAATAGGCGATCCGCTTGAGCACCAGGGGGAGCGTTTCCGACGCATTGTGGACGCTCAGCGTCACCGAGAAGTCGACGCGCAGCTTGCCCTGGCTCATCGCGACGCTGGAATAGGCCGGCACGTAGAAGCCGCCGGAGACGGCGAGTTCCTCCTTCGGCATCGCCGTCAGCGAATCGGCAAAACCCTGTTCGATATTGACCTTCGGCTGTGCCGCAGCAGGCAGCACCACGCCGAGCACGCCGCCTATCAATGCGAGCACGATCGACAGGACGATTGGCATGTGACGAATTGCTCGTTTGCCGCGCTGCACCGCGCCTCTAGGGTGCGGCAAAAAGGACTGCTTTGAGATGCACGAACTCATTGGCGATATCACTCTTTGTATTTTGTTCGCTTGGATGCTTGGGCTTTTGGCCCATTTCTCCCGCCAGCCGCTGATCCTGGCCTACCTTATCGCTGGCTTCTGCATAGGTCCATTCGGCGTCGGCTGGGTCAAGTCGCAGGAATCGATCAGCGTCATTTCCGAACTCGGCCTGATCTTCATGTTGTTCATGATCGGGCTCGAGATCGATCTGAAGAAGATCGTGCGGGCGGGACGGGTGATCCTGTTCGCGGCCGGCGGCCAGCTCCTCGGCGGCTGCCTGCTCGGCATCTCGTTCTTCGCCGCTATCGGCCTGACACTCGGCGGCGGTCATTTCGATGCGCTCTATCTTTGCGTCGCCTGCGCACTCTCGAGCACGGTCATCATCGTCAAGGTGCTCTATGAGAAGCGTGAGCTGGACACGCTGCCCGGCCGCATCACCCTTGGCATCCTGGTGCTCCAGGACATCTTCGCCATCCTGTTCCTCGCCGTGCAGCCGAGCCTTGCCGATCTGCAAGTGAGCGTCATCCTGCTCTCGATCGTGCGCGTCGCAGTGCTCGTCACGGCCGCGCTCCTCGTCAGCCGCTTCGTGCTGCCGCGCCTGTTCCACCAGATCGCCCGCCGCCCGGAGCTGATCCTTCTGGGCGCGCTCGCCTGGTGCTTCCTGGTCGCCGAGACCGCCGAGCGGCTGTCGCTGTCGCGCGAGATGGGTGCGCTGATCGCCGGCGTCTCGCTCTCGACCTTCCCCTACGCGCTCGACGTCACCGCCAAGGTCACCACCTTGCGCGATTTCTTCATCACGCTGTTCTTCGTCGCGCTCGGCATGACCATTCCGGTGCCGAACATGTCCGTGATCGGGCTTGCCCTGATGATCGCGCTCTTCACGGTCGTGAGCCGGCTGGTGACCACCTTCGTGCCGCTCTATCTGATGCAGCAGGGCCTGCGCGCGAGCCTGTTGCCGGCGATCAACCTGGCGCAGATCAGCGAGTTCTCGCTGGTCGTGATCCAGACCGGCGTCACCGACAACCACATCGCCCAGGAGACCGCCAATGCCGCCTCCTTCGCCTTCGTGGTGCTGGCCGTGCTCTCGACCTTCGTGATGGTGAGGAGCGACGAGATCACGCGCTGGGCGATCGGGCCCTTGAAGCGGTTCGGCCTGCGCGACCTCGATCACGCTCACGCCGAGGAGGGACACGTGGGCGGCCATGGCGAGGCGCGGCGGATCGTCATCCTCGGCTTTTTCCGCGCGGCGAGCGCGCTGCTCGCGGAGATCGAGCGGCAGGCGCCGGTGCTGCTCGAGCAGATCACGGTCGTCGATTTCAACCCCAATGTGTACCGGACGCTGCTTTCGCGCGGCCTGCACGTCATCTACGGCGACATCAGCAACGTCGACACGCTCGTCCATGCCGGCGTCGGCAAGTCCGAGGTGATCATCCTCAGCGTGCCTGATGCGCTGTTGAAGGGGGCCACCAACGAGAAGCTGGTCCGTCACGTCCGCGCGCTCAACCCGAGCGCCCTGGTCGTGGCCACCGCCGATCTGTTGTCCGACGTCGGCGAGCTCTACGCGGCGGGCGCCAACTATGTCACCGTTACCCGCCTCAGCGATGCGCATGAGCTGTTCACGGTCATCGAGGCGGCTCAAGCCGGCCTTCTGGAGGATAAGCGGACGGAGCTTGACCTGCGATTGAGCGAGCGTCGCGAAGTGCTGCCATAGGCTCGCTCGGCGGCCTTCCACGCGGCCGGGTAGGGCCTATATCTCTGGTATTTCCGGTGCAAGCCGGGTGCTGGCGGGACCTAGCGAAGGCATAAGCGGTTGCGTCCGGGACACTAGCGCCCGGATCGAAGTCCGGCTAAGCCTCCGGCCACCATAGCCAGAGATTGGACATGCCCGATACCGTACAGGAAGTCTTGCAGGCCTTTGCCAAGGGTGAGCTCGTCGTCGTCACCGATGACGAGGACCGGGAAGGCGAGGGCGATCTGATCGTCGCCGCCTCGCTCTGCACCGCCGATAAAATGGCGTTCATCATCCGCCATACCTCGGGCATCGTCTGCGCGCCGGTCACCACGGAGGACGCGCGCCGCCTGCGGCTCGATCCAATGGTCGCCCACAACGACTCCGCGCACACCACGGCCTTCACGGTCTCGATCGACTACAAGCCCGACGGCGGCACCGGCATCTCGGCCGAGGAGCGCGCCTCCTGTTGCCGCGCGCTCGCCAATCCCAATGTCGGCGCCGGCGATTTCGCTCGTCCCGGCCACATCTTTCCGCTGATCGCCAAGGATGGTGGCGTGCTGCTGCGCTCCGGTCATACCGAGGCGGCCGTCGACCTCTGCAAGCTCTCCGGCCTGCCGCCCGTCGGTGTCATCAGCGAGCTGATGAACGACGATGGCAGCGTGATGAAGGGCGAGCAGGTCGCGCAGTTTGCCGCCCGGCACAAGCTCAAGCATGTCACGATTGCCGACCTGATCGCATACCGCCAGGCGCGCGAAAAGCTGATCGAGCGGGTCGCGACCTTCGTGACCGAAAGTCCGATCGGGCCGTTGCAGGGCTATGCCTACCGCTCGCCCTTCGATTCCATCGCCCATGTCGCCTTCGTCTACAACGGCGTCGGCGACGGCAAGAACGTGCTGACGCGCTTCCACAAGCCGAACATCGTCAAGGACATCTTCACCGGCCACAAGCGCATGCAGCTCGTGCTCGATCATTTCAAGAAGGCCGGCCGCGGCGTCCTGGTCTACCTGCGCGACGGCGCCGCCGGCGTTCCCGTAGAGCCCTTGCCGGACGAGTCGACGGCGGAGGCCGACCGCAACAGGCAGTGGCGCGAGGTCGGCGTCGGCGCGCAGATCCTGCGCGATCTCGGTGTCACCTCGATCCGGCATCTGACGTCTTCGGTGCATGACTATAAGGGCCTCTCCGGCTTCGGCATCGAGATCGTCGCCAACGAGCAGCTCGAGACCTGACGCACAGTCGTTCCGTGCGCGCGCCACGCCGGAACGACCGAAACCAGGACGCAATTGCAACTGGCGCTGCGGCGCTTTAATTTAACGGTCAATTAGACGGAACCAGACGCGAAAGGACGTTTCATGAGTGTGCGCCCTCAGGCCAAGGACAAGCCGGCTGCGGCTTCTTTCCAGTGGGACGATCCGTTCCTGCTCGACGAGCAGCTCACCGAAGACGAACGCATGGTGCGCGACACGGCGCGAGCCTACGCCCAGGACAAGCTGCTGCCGCGCGTCACCAAGGCTTATCTCGAAGAGAAGACCGATCGCGAGATCTTTAACGAGATGGGCGAACTCGGCCTGATCGGCATCACGCTGCCGGAGGAATATGGCTGTGCCAATGCGGGCTACGTCGCCTACGGCCTCGTCGCCCGCGAGATCGAGCGGGTCGATTCCGGCTACCGTTCGATGAACTCGGTGCAGTCCTCGCTGGTGATGTATCCGATCTATGCCTATGGCGACGAGAACCAGCGCAAGAAGTACCTGCCGAAGCTTGCCAGCGGCGAGTGGGTCGGCTGCTTCGGCCTCACCGAGCCTGACGCCGGTTCCGATCCGGCCGGCATGAAGACCCGCGCCGAGAAGGTCTCGGACGGCTATCGCCTCACCGGCAGCAAGATGTGGATCTCGAATGCGCCGATCGCCGACGTGTTCGTGGTCTGGGCGAAGTCGGCCGAGCACGACAACCAGATCCGCGGCTTCGTGCTGGAGAAGGGCATGAAGGGTCTCTCCGCGCCGAAGATCGGCGGCAAGCTGTCATTGCGCGCCTCCATCACGGGCGAGGTCGTGATGGACGGCGTCGTGGTGCCCGAGAGCGCGCTGCTGCCCAACGTGTCCGGCCTGAAGGGCCCGTTCGGCTGCCTCAATCGCGCCCGCTACGGCATCTCCTGGGGCGCCCTGGGCGCGGCCGAGGACTGCATGCACCGCGCCCGGCAATACACGCTCGACCGCAAGCAGTTCGGCAAGCCGCTGGCCGCGACCCAGCTCGTGCAGAAGAAGCTCGCGGACATGGAGACCGAGATCGCGCTGGGCCTCCAGGCAAGCCTGCGCGTCGGCCGCCTGATGGACGAAGGCAAGTTCGCGCCCGAGATGATCTCGATCGTCAAGCGCAACAATTGCGGCAAGGCGCTCGACATCGCTCGCGTCGCGCGCGACATGCACGGCGGCAACGGCATCCAGATCGAGTATCACGTGATGCGCCACGTCCATAACCTCGAGACGGTCAACACCTACGAGGGCACCCACGACGTCCACGCCCTGATCCTCGGCCGCGCGATTACGGGGATTCAGGCGTTTTTCTGATTTAGAGTTCCGTCATTCCGGGTTCGGCCCTGCAGCCGCCCCGGAATGACGTCAAAGAAAAGACCATGTCCGACAACGACGACGTCCCGTTCAACCGCAATTTTCCGCTGAAGCCCGGCGTCGTCGAGGAAGTCCGTCCCGGCGTGCGCCGCGTGCTCTGCAACAATCCGAGCCCGTTCACCTTCACCGGCACGGTCAGCTACATCGTGGGCCAGGGCAGGGTTGCGATCATCGATCCAGGTCCGGACAACGAGGCCCATGCGGCAGCGCTGCTCGATGCCGTTAGAGGTGAGACCGTGACCCACATCCTGGTCACTCACACCCATCGCGATCATTCGCCGAACACCGGCCGCATCAAGCAGGCGACCGGCGCGACCGTCTATGCCGAAGGTCCGCATCGCGCCTCGCGCCCGCGCTTCGAGAGCGAGAAGCACAATCCGGAATCGGGTGCCGACCGCGACTTCACGCCCGACGTGGCGGTTGCCCATGGCGACGTCATCGAAGGCTCAGGCTGGCGCCTGGAAGCCGTCGCGACACCGGGCCACACCGCCAACCATCTTGCGTTTGCCTGGCCCGAACGGAAGTTCAGCTTCGTCGGCGATCACGTGATGGGCTGGTCGACCTCGATCGTGGCTCCGCCCGATGGCTCGATGATCGACTACATGGACTCGCTCGACCGGCTCGCTGCGCGCGAGGAGGAACTCTATTTCTCCGGCCACGGTGCCGAGATTCCCGAGGGGCCGCGCTATGTGCGCTTCCTGATCCGCCACCGCAAGGCGCGCGAAGCCTCGATCCTGCATCGCCTCGCCAAGGGCGAGGCCGACATCCCGACCATGGTGCGCGCGATCTATATCGGTATCGATCCGAGGCTCACGACAGCGGCCGGCTATTCCGTGCTGGCGCATCTGGAGGACCTCGTCGCCCGTGGCGTGGTGGCGACGGACGGCGATCCCGTGATCACGGGGACGTACAGGATGGCGGCCGCCTGATCCGCCATTCCGGGGCGATGCGAAGCATCGAACCCGGAATCTGGAGATTGTGGTGCGATTCCACAATGCGCGATGCGCATTGGGGTTCGCGCCTGACGGCGCCCCCGGAATGACGGAAGGCTATTTCTTCACCGTCTTCGCCGGCGGCTTGACCGGGACGACCGGCGCCTTCTTCACCGGCTTCAGCGCATCGGTGTCGGCCGCGGTATTGAGGTCGTCGATGAATTTGCTGACGCGCGCGGCATTGCTGCCGAGGTCGCTGTCGAAATAGCGCGAGGCCGAACGGATATCGACGCGGGAATCGTCGCCATCGGGCACTATGCGGATCGAGACATCCTCACGGAAGCCCATGATCGGCGTGCGGGCCACCGCCTCGATGCGGCCGATGCGGCGCGGCGGCTGCGGCGGACGCTCGTCGATGATCAGCCACTTTCGCTTGTTGGCGATCTGGAGCGATAGCGCGTAGGCCCGGTCGACGGAAATCTCGAGTTCGATCGGCTCGATGTCCGGATAGAAATGGCGCTGCTGCTCGGCCGAATAGAGGCCGGCATAGACGGCCGGATTGGCGCCGTCGCCGGTGCGAAGGCGCGCCAAGGCCTCGAAGCGCGGCGGGTCGATCGGATCGGTGGTGATGTCGTGGATCGCCGGCTGCCTACGGTATTGAAAGGCAAGATAGGCCGGATAGGCGAGGATCAGCGCATTGATCAGGAAGGCGAACAGGATGCGCGCCATTCCGCGCGAGCCGTTCTGCCAGATCGCCGCAAAGCCCGCGAGCCCGAACAGGATGGAGAGCACCGCGATCGCAAGCCCGCCGAAGAAGGTCGCCAGCGCCGGCTTGATCTCCAGAAAGCCGAAGCGGACGATGATGATCGAGACCAGGACCGCCACCACCGCGAACACGGCCAGATTGCGCGCCCAGCTGGCGAGCCCGGACACGGGCTCCGACTGGTAGGGAGCGGAAAACCTGCGGGCCATGCTGTTCCATCACCGATGTCAGTCGCCGGTTGCGGGGCACGGGCGACGGGAGCAAGCTGACCTAGCGCATTTTCCGCAGGCCTGTGAAGCGGTTTATCCCCCACCTTTATCTCCCGTTCCGGATCCTTCTGCGGTGGTCGAACCATCGGCCTCCGCAAACCACCAATCGTGCATGGCTGTTCGCGGGGGAGGCTCGACGCCGAGCGGCGTCAGGTCGCGCCTCGTCCATGCCCCCGACAACACCAACGCGCTCAATTTACAGCGCTGGGCGATCGAGGATCGCAACGGGACGCCCTATGCGGAGACGCGCCTATTCAAGGCCATTGCGAAGGACCTGTGCGGCACATTGCGCGACCGCAACCAGCTCGTGCTTATCGTGAAGGAGCAGCGGATGTTCTTCAGCCGGCCGGAGGCGGGCTTTCGCTGCTCGCAATTGTGAGCGTTCGAAGACGACGCGGCCCCAGCGATTCCGCAGGATTTGCAGGCGATATGGCAGAGAACAGGCGCAATTCTGCAACTTAATTGATTAACCATTCAATCTAAATGATCTTTAGTTGTAGATTGACTCGGTCGCAATTTCGCCCCAAGGCTCTACCGCAAGTTGTTGGAACCGCCCAAGCAAGGGACCGTCCCGGCGAAAGGGACTTCCGCGAACGGCAATTCAAAAAAGAACAACGGCAAGGGAACTACGGCGGGCGTCAGCCGGAAACGTTGCAAGAGTGACCTCAGCTCTCCCGGTTTTGCAGCAAAGGCTGACCGGATGTGCGCGGTTGCGCCTCATGAGCTGCAAGGATCGCAAACTGCGTAGCCGGTGCCGACCACCGCGGCTGGTGGCAGTCTCATCAGGGCGAGTGTTCAGTATGAGTGGTGGACCGGACGAAAGCCATGTCGATCCGCACGATCCGATGTACTACGCGCCACGCAGCTCGCGCGAGCGGGCGGTGCAGCCGACGGGGGCGCCGAGACGGTCCACGGAACATCCATCGGCCGATGGCCCGCCCTTTCCATCGCCCGGCAACCCGCGTCGTCGTGACCATTCGGACGTGTTCTCCAGAGCCGTGGCCCAAGCCATGCACGAGGCGATGGAGCCCATCGAGGTGCCGACCGCCCTCCGTAACTCGGGAAGGCGCGCGCTGCTCAGCGTAGTGGTCAAGTTCGCGATCGCGGCAGCCGTTGCGGGAGGTGCCGCGCTGATTCTCGTCATGGTCATTCCGGCATCGCAAAAGCCCGGAGTTCAATCGAACGACGCCACATCGATCTCGTCGCTTTGGCAATCGGTGAAAGGTGCGATCGGTCCTGCACAGCAACGCAAGCAGCTCGCGACCCTTGCGCTGGAGGACAGCAGCGGGCCTGCTAACGTCCCCTTGCCGCTCGGGATGCGCGTGGGTGCTCCCCCTTCGGGCGCTATCGTTGCCATCAACGGACTGCTAGCGGATGCACGATTGACGTCTGGCAAGCGCGTCGCCAACGAATGGCGCGTGCCCGCGTCGGAAATTTCCGCCGTGTCGGTCATTCCGCCAGACGGTTTCGTCGGCCAGATGGTCGCGATGGCAGAATTGCGTGACAGCAACGGCGCAGTGCTCGTGGTTGGCTCGAGCCGACTTTCCTGGAAACCCAGCGTCGTTCAGCAGCCGTCAACAGCCGTCACGGCCGTCCCGCCGGCGCGCTCCTTGGTGGTCTCTCCACCGCCGCAGACCGACGCCGTGCGCAACCTGGATCCGAAGGAAATTTCTGGACTCGTCAAACGTGGACAGGATTTGCTCACCAGCGCCGATGTCTCGGCGGCGAGGCTACTGCTGCTGCGCGCAGCTGAAGGAGGAGACGCGCGCGCAGCGCTGCTGGTGGCCAGGACCTACGATCCGACCGTGCTCAAGCAGTTGGGCGCCAGTGGCCCGCTCGCGGATCTCGCGCAGGCCCGCAATTGGTACCAGAGAGCAAAAGAATGGGGTGATCCCGAGGCGCAGCGACAGCTTGATGCGCTCACGCCCACCCGCTGAGCCCAGCACCGTGCGTCGCGCGTGCCTGTCAATCTCGACCCTCCGGAGCTTCAAAATGGCAGAAGAGCACCGGCCAGGCAGGCAAAACCGAGCTTCCCCGCAAGCGGGGGAGGTGAAGCGAATTCGCAACCGCAGGACCGAACAGGTCCTGCGGCAAGCTATTCCGGTCATGCCGCAGCGTTCGGGAAGCGATAATCCTTGAACTGGTCGCGCAGTGCGGTCTTCAGGATCTTGCCCGTGGCGGTATGCGGGATGCCGTCGACGAAGGCGACATCGTCGGGCATCCACCATTTGGCGATCTTGCCGTCCATGAACTTCAGGATGTCCTCGCGCGTGGCCTGCTGGCCCTGCTTGAGCTGCACGATCAGAAGCGGACGCTCGTCCCATTTGGGATGGTAGACGCCGATCACTGCGGCCTCCGCGACGGCGGGGTGGCCGACCGCGAGGTTCTCGAGGTCGATCGAGGAGATCCACTCGCCGCCGGACTTGATCACGTCCTTGGAGCGATCGGTGATCCGCATATAGCCGTCCTCATCGATGGTCGAGACGTCACCGGTGTCGAAGAAGCCCTCCTCGTCGAGGATGTTGGCATCGACCCGGTAATAGGCCTTGGCGACAGCGGGACCCGAGACCTTCAGGCGACCAAAGGTCTTGCCGTCCCAGGGCAGTTCCTTGCCGGAATCGTCGGTGATCTTCATCTGCACGGCGAACGGCGCATAGCCTTGCATCTGGAGCACGTCGAGCCGCGCATCGCCGGTCGCGGCGCTGAACGGCGGCTTCAGCGCCGCGACGGTGCCGATCGGGCTCATCTCGGTCATGCCCCAGGCGTGACGCACGTTCGAGCCCATGTCGAGGAAGGCCTTGATCATCGAGCGCGGCATCGCCGAGCCGCCGCAGATCACCATCTTCAGATGGGGCAGCTTCAGATTGTTGGCGGCCATGTGCTGGAGCAGCATCAGCCACACGGTCGGAACGCCTGCGGTGTGCGTCACCTTCTCGGTCTCGAGCAGCTCGTAGACCGAGGCGCCGTCGAGCTTGGCGCCGGGCATCACCAGCTTGGTGCCCTGCGAAGGCGCGGAGAAGGCGATGCCCCAGCTGTTGGCATGGAACAGCGGCACCACCGGCAGCATTGTCTCGGAGGCGCTGGTGCCGAGCGCATCGACATTGTTGGCCATCAGGGCGTGCAGCACGTTGGAGCGATGCGAATACAACACGCCCTTCGGATCGCCCGTCGTGCCGGAGGTGTAGCACATGGCGGCGGCCGTGTTCTCGTCAAAATCCTTCCATGCGAACTTGCCGTCGGCCTTCGCGATCCACTCCTCATAGGCGACCGCGTTCTTCAACGTGGTCTGCGGCATATGCGCCTTGTCGGTGAGGACGACGTAGCGCTCGACGCTTCCCAGCTTGTCGGCGAGCTTCTCCAGGATCGGAACGAAGGTGATGTCGGTCATCACGATGCGGTCCTGCGCATGGTTGATGATCCAGGCGATCTGCTCGGGGAAAAGGCGGGGATTGATAGTATGGCAGATGGCGCCGATGCCCATGATGCCGTACCAGACCTCGAGGTGGCGCCAGGTATTCCAGGCGATCGTGGCGACGCGGTCGCCGAGCTTGATGCCGTCGCGCTCCAGCATCTGCGAAACTTTCAGGGCGCGCGCGTGGATTTCGGCATAGTTGGTGCGATGGATCGGTCCTTCGACCGAGCGGGTGACGACCTCCTGCTTGCCATGAATCCTGGCGGCGTGTTCGATGATCCGGTGGCAGAGCAGGGGCCAATCTTGCATCAAACCAAGCATTCCGACGTTCCTCCGAGTATGGCTGGACTTGTTATCGCTCTCAGCTCTGGGCCAAAGAATTGTCATGAATTTTAGCCTGCCGGACTTTTGCCGCAAATGGTCTTGTCGCGGCTATATGTCCGCCGGCGCGGCAATGGTTACCGTCGTGCTGGGGCTGTCGCTTGCGCCTGCCGAGGCGCGGAAATATCCCGCGCCGCTCGATCTGTTCGGCTTCGGTCCGCCGCGACCTCGCGGCACCGTTCATCCAGCCAGGATTCCGGCCAAAATTCCCTTGCCGAGACCGCGCCCGGAGGATGCGCCCAAGGAAGTGGCCAAACCTGCACTGGGGCGGCCGGCGGCCGAAGAAAAACCTGCCGCCGACAAACCGGCCGGACCAGCGGCCCCACCAGAGAAGCAGGCCTCCGCCTGCCGCCTCGCCCTCACGGAGGAGATCGCAATTGCGCCCTCGATCCCCGACATTCATGGCCCGGGCGGCTGCGGCGGCGAGGATCTGGTGCGGCTCGAGGCGATCGTGCTGCCGGACAAGCGCAAGGTGCAGGTCAAGCCTGCCGCGATCCTTCGCTGCGGCATGGCATCGGCCCTTGCCGACTGGGTCCGCTCTGACGTGGCGCCGCTTGCCGCGAGCCTCGGGAGCACCATCAGCGACCTCGACAATTTCGATTCCTTCGAGTGCCGCGGCCGCAATCGCATCGTCGGCGCCATGCTGTCCGAGCACGGCCGCGCCAACGCGCTCGACGTGCGCGCATTCAAGCTTGCCAACGGGCAGTCGATCGGGCTGACCGACCGCACCGTGCCGCGGGAGCTGCGCGAGCGCGTGCTGCATTCGGTCTGCTCGCGCTTTTCAACCGTGCTGGGGCCGGGATCGGACTGGTATCACGAGGACCACATCCATCTCGATCTGATGCAGCGCCGCAACGACTACCGGATCTGCCAGTGGAACGTCTGGGATCCGTTGCCGCAGGTCGCCCCGCTGCTGCCGGCCGAGCGACCGGAGGAAGCCCCGCCACGCGAGGTGGCGGCCAAATCGGATGCCAAGCCGGATGCCAGGTCGGAGGAGACCAAGGAGGGGGCGGAGCAGGGTGATGCGGCGAAATCCGGCGCGCCTGCTGGCGCCACCCAAGCGCCCCGGAAGCCGGCAACAAAAAAGCGCCGGTAGCGAGCCGGCGCTTCTTCGAAAGCCTCAGGAAAGCTCAGTACTGTGAAGTGCTGTTGCCGCCGCCGCGCAGGGCGAGCTGCGAATTGTACGGGGAGTCGCCGTGTTTCGGCTCGAGCACGACCACGATGGTGCCGACCTTGACGCGGTTGTAGAGGTCGATCGCGTCCTCGTTGGTCAGGCGGATGCAGCCCGAGGAAATCGAGGCACCGATATATTCAGGCTGGTTGGTACCGTGGATGCGGAACAGCGTGTCCTTGCCGCCCGAGTAGAGATACATCGCGCGGGAGCCCATCGGATTGTCAGGACCCGGCGCCACATAGGTCGGCACGCCCAAGCGCGAGATTTCGCCGGGGGTCGGATGCCAGGCCGGCCATTCGGTCATGCTGCCGATCTTGGCGATGCCCGACCAGGCCATGGCCTCTTCGCCGACGGTGATGCCGTAGCGGATCGCCTTGCCGCCATCCATCACGTAGTAGAGGTAATGATTGTCGGAATCGACCACGATCGAGCCCGGCGACTCCTTGCGGTGGTATTCGACGATGGCGCGGCGGAACGGCTCTGCGACGGGGGTGTTTTCGTACCGAATCTTGGCAAGGAGTTCCTTGTCCTTCGGCTTGAAGGCCTTGGTATCGGTCGCCTCGAAATGCGTGGCCTGCATGCAGCCCGACAGCATCAAACCGGCGGCTAGAATACCCAACTTAACTTTCAGCGACGACATTGGCTTGGTTCCAACCGAAACAAATACCCATGCGCAGACCCTGAGCTTGCTGCCCAAGTTCCACGATTCCGATGGACCTATTATCGGTTGAAACCTGCCACAATTCCAGCTTTTAGGGCTTTATCCCGCGCTGCAAGGCCCAAGCTGTGGCTTTTTTGCCGCAAGTTTTGAGGCTCTGGGCCGATTTCTGGGCAAGAAATGCCCAGCTGTCGATTCCATGCCACGGTTGCGCCACCGGCCGGCCATAAATGCGAACGCTCCGTTAATGTGATTGTCATCCTGCACCTGTCAGAATCGCGCTAAGGGCCGTGAGCCCGCCTTTTCGGTCCCCCATTGGAGTAGTTCATGTTTTCGGTGTTCGTTCCCTCCGAGTCCTCCCTGAAGAAGGCCGTCGTCGAAGACCTCTCGATACTGCCGGAGAATGCGGTGTGGATCGACCTGTTCAATCCGACCGCGACCGAGGACAAGGCGGTGGAGCGGCTGGCGGGGATCGCGATCCCGACCCGGGAGGACATGCAGGAGATCGAGATCTCCAGCCGCCTCTATATCGAGAACGGCGCGCGCTACATGACGGCGACTCTGATGTGCCACTCAGATACCGACATGCCCCGGACCACGGCAGTGACCTTCATCCTCGGCGACCATCGCCTGGTGACGGTGCGTTACGACCTGCCCAAGCCCTTCGCGCTGGTCGAGGCCAAGCTCGCCCGCTCCTGCACCCCCGTCATTACCGGCGAGATGGTGCTGATGGAACTCCTGGACGCCGTGATCGACCGCTGCGCTGACATTCTGGAACGCTGCGGCGCCGACATCGACCAGGTCTCGCACGACATCTTCGAGCCCGAGAGCGAGCGCCACGGTCACGCCAAGCAATATTCCCAGATCCTGATCGCGATCGGCCGCAAGGGCGACCTGACCTCGAAGGTCCGTGAGAGCCTGGTGTCGATCGGCCGCGTCGTCACGTTCCTGTCGGCCATCGTGGAAGGCGTGAAATGGTCCAAGGACATGCGCGAGCAGCTCAAGACCATGCAGCGCGACGTGGCATCGCTGACCGACCATGCCTCCTATCTCTCGAACAAGATCACTTTCGTGCTGGACGCCATGCTCGGCGTCGTCAATCTCGAGCAGAACAACATCATCAAGCTGTTCTCGGTGATGGCCGTGGTCCTCATGCCGCCGACGCTGATCGCGTCGATTTACGGCATGAACTTCAAGGCGATGCCGGAGCTCGAATGGGCGCACGGCTATCCGATGGCGCTGGTGATGATGCTCGCCGCCGCGATCGTTCCGTACTGGATTTTCAAGTGGAAGAAGTGGCTGTGAGATGGCTACCGAACTGTTACATGGCTCGCAGAGAGACAGTGAACGCGCGTTGTGAAATGTGGCGCTGCGTAGACAGCATCTGGGTCACGATCTCTGCCTCATTTTCTCAGCTAAAATTTGAGCGTTGGGCTGAACGTTTGGGCGAAACTTGTCTGCGATAAGCAGCGGGTAAGCCGCGAGGAACAGCCATGGTTGAAAAACGCATAACGACGCCCCGCAACGTCATCGATCTGGCGAGCTATCGTCAGGTCCTGGCGAACGGCAAGGCGTCGTCGATGTCGGCACGGCTGTGCCGGCACTGTGGTGCTCCGCTGCTCGACGGTGAGAACGACGACGACTGCTCGACTGCGTTCAATGTAGCCGCTCCGCGGCTGCGCGAGACATCGCGTCGGATTCGTGCCGATTGAGAAACGGGAGGGGTAAAGGCAATCCAGGTCCTGCGGCGGCTTTGTCTGGATTGCCTTGCTTCCGTTTGCAAACACGGATCGTTCCCGAGAACCCGCCGCATCGTCGCGCAATTCCAGCGCCCTTAAAGCGCGATGAGATAAGGATGAATCGTCATCGCGCTTCAGGCTGTTGTTTGAGCATGATCTCCGCGCAAACGCGTTCCGCGTTTGTCGCGAGGGAAAACCGCTTCACACTTTTCCGGATCATGCTTTAGCGCCTCACTATCTCGGCCACGGATAGCAGCGTCTCGGTGATCACGCCGTCTCGGCTGAAGGGAGCCAAGTGCTGTTCGACATCGCGCAGCATGGCCTCGACATTGTCACCCAATGCTTCGGGCGATGACGAGGAAAAGGTGAGCACGCGCCGCGCCAGGTCATGCACGCTGATCTCGTGTCGCGTTTCGACCCTGATCTCGTCCATCGGGCGAAACGCGCTGCCGCGGAAGAAGGCCGGCAGGTCGCGATGCGTTCGCTCGCCGCGGCTGGCCTCCTCCCAGAGGCGGGTCGGCGACCAGTTGCGGCGGACAGCATTGTACTCATCGAGCCAGGGATTGCGGCCGTCGCGACTGGAGAACGATGCGCAGACAGCGATCACACCATCCGGCGCGACCAGCCGCTCGAACAGTGCAAGCGTGGCGTTGCGATCCATCCAGTGCAGCGCGCGCCCGATCGTTACGATATCGAAGGCACCGATGTCGGCGGGAAGCATCTCGGCCGTGCTCTCGATCAGGCTGAGATTCCGGCCGGCGCGCGCGGCCGCACGCCGTGCGGCATCGAGCATGTCCGGTTCCGGGTCGACACCAACGATGCGGCCGACATAGGGCGCAAAGCCGAGCGCCAATAGCCCGGGCCCGGTGCCGAGATCGATCAGCGCGGATCGCGCGCTGAGGGCGAGCCTCCCGGCGACACTCCGAAAGAATTCCGGCGGATAAGGCGGCCGCAGGTTCTCGTAGAGCGCCGCCGTAGTTGCGAACCGACCCATCGCTCGTCCGCGGCTTTCCTCACCTACACGTGCTGGCCGCCGTTGATGTGGATCTCGGCGCCGTTCACGTAGGACGACGTCTCCGTGCACAGCACGTAGATGATCTTGGCGACCTCGTCGGGCGTGCCGAGGCGGTGCATCGGGATCTGCTGGTCGACGATCTTCTCGGTGCCCGGCGACAGGATCGAGGTGTCGATCTCGCCCGGCGCAATTGCGTTGACGCGCACGCCGACGCGGCCGAAGTCGGAGGCCATCTCGCGCGTCAGCGCGGCAAGCGCGGCCTTCGAGGTGGCGTAGGCCGCCCCCGCAAAGGGATGCACGCGCGAGCCGGCGATCGAGGTGACGTTCACCACCGATCCCTTCGCCGCCTTCAACTCCTCGATCAGCCCGCGCGCGATCATGATCGGCGCGAAGAAGTTGACGTGGAAGACGTGCGTCCAGGTGTCGAGGTCGGTATCGACCGAGCCGAGCCTGGAGCCGCCGGGGCCCTTCGGTGAGATTGCGGCGTTGTTGACGAGCGCATGCAGCGTGCCGCCTTCGAGGCGGCGGCGGATCTCATTGATCGCGCGCGACGTGTCCTCGGGATCGGCGAGGTCGACCTGGATGTGATCCTCGGGGCCGGCGTCCCACGGACAGTCTTCCGGAAACGCATGCCGCGAGCAGGTGATGACGCGCCAACCGGCCGAGGAGAAGCGGATCACGGTGGCGTGGCCGATGCCGCGGCTCGCCCCGGTCAGGAGCAGCGTGCGGCGCGGCGCGTTGGATGAATGCGGCATTGAGATCTTTCGGCTCAGGGATACATCCGCGTCTTGGACCATGGCTGGCCCGCCGCGTCACGGCGAAATTCGATGCGATCGTGCAAGCGGAATGGGCGGTCGTGCCAGAACTCGATACGCAAGGGTGTGATGCGCCAGCCGCTCCAGCCCGGCGGCCGCGGCACCTCGCCGATGACGTATCTGGCGGCGACCTTGGCAATCGCCTGCTCGAAGGCGAAGCGGCTCTCCAGCGGCTGCGACTGCTTGCTCGCCCAGGCGCCGATCTGCGCCTGCTTTGGGCGCGTGGCGAAATAGGCGTCGGCTTCGGCGTCGGTCACCGGCGTCACGTTGCCGCGGATGCGCACCTGCCGGCGCAGCGACTTCCAGTGAAAAAGTAACGCGGCCTTAGGATTTGCGGCGAGTTCGCGGCCCTTCTGGCTCGCGATGTGGCTGTAGAAGACGAATCCGTCGGAATCGAAGCCTTTCATCAGCACCATGCGCACGTCGGGCAGGCCCTCCGTGTCGACGGTCGAGAGCGCCATGGCGTTGGGATCGTTCGGCTCGCTCTTGATCGCCTCGTTCAGCCAGGCCTCGAACAGCGCGAACGGTTCGTCCGCGGCGGTGAAATCACCGGATGTTAAGGGTGTCTGGTGTTTCATCGAGCTCGTATCGGTCATGTCTGGAGTCCGAGTTGCGTTCCGCGGCCCAAAGCGTGTTGTCGTCCGCTTCTGCCCTATATAGGGCATGGGGCAGCGTTGGCCTATCGGCGATCCGGCCCTCCAGCCTTGTCATGACAATGATTCTAATCGGGCTCGGCACGGGCGGCTGTAGCCTCTCCCGCAGTGACCTCGGCGCCCTTGCCAAAGGGCCGTTCGCCAAGATGGGCGAGGGCGATGTCACCGGCTCGATCACCAAGGATCAGGCGCCGACCGAGGGCGATCTCGCCTTCGCCCGCAACGCGGCCTCCGACGTGCTGAGCCAGGGCGACAAGGATGCCAGCCAGCACTGGGAAAATCCAGAGACCGGTGCACGCGGCTCAGTGACCCCGATCGCACAGTCCTACGCCGCCGAGGACGGCCGCAAATGCCGGGATTTCCTGGCGAGCTACGTCAACGGCCGGACCGAAAACTGGCTCCAGGGCTCCGGCTGCCAGAGCGGCCATGGCCGTTGGGAGATTCATACGCTAAAGCCATGGCGGAGCTAGGATTCGCTCAGCGACCCTAGTTGCAAAAATGCCACGGGCACCCCAGATGATTGACAGGTGGGGCGGGGAGCCCTTTTGACACTATCGATTTCCGTGAAGGGAGACGTGACGGATGCGCGACCCCTATGAGGTCTTGGGGGTGCCGCGGAGCGCCAACGCTGCCGCGATCAAGAGCGCCTATCGCAAGCTCGCCAAGAAGCATCATCCCGACAGCAACAAGAACGACCCGAAGGCAGCCGAGCGCTTCGCCGAGATCAACACTGCGAACGAGATCCTCGGTGACGAGGACAAGCGCAAGCAGTTCGATCGCGGCGAGATCGACGCCGAGGGCAAGCCGCGCTTCCAGGGCTTTCCGGGCGGCGGGGGCCCGCGCGGGCGCGCCGGCCCCGGCGGCTTCGAATATTCATTCCGCTCCGGCGGCGGTCCGGGTGGAGGCGCGTTCGAGGACATTCTCAACAGCATGTTCGGCGGCGCGGCGCGCGGTGCGCGGGCCGGTGGCGGCGGACCCCAGTTCGAGTTCGATACCGGCGGGGTCGGGGTCGATCTCGACCTCAACGTCGCCATGACGGTGTCGCTGGAGGAGGCGGTCAATGGCGGGGACAAGCGCGTCCGGCTGCCGACCGGCAAGGAGCTCAACGTCAAGATTCCGGCCGGCGTCACCAGCGGCCAGCAGATCCGGCTGAAGGGGCAGGGCGAGACCGCGCCAGGCCATCCGCCGGGTGACCTGCTCATCACCGTCACGATTGGCCCGCATCCGTTCTTCAAGGTCGACGGCGCCGACTTGCGGATCGATCTGCCGGTCACGCTCTATGAGGCGGTGCTGGGCGGCAAGGTCCGTGTGCCGACGCTCGGCAATGCGGTCGAACTGACGATCCCGAAAAACACCTCGAGCGGCCGGACTTTCCGGCTGAAGGGCAAGGGCCTGCCGAAATCGGGTGGGACCGGCGACCTCTTCGTCACCACCCGCATCATGCTGCCGGACGGGAACGATGCCGAGCTTGAAGCATTGATGCAAAAGTGGCGGGACCAGCACCCCTACAATCCGCGTAGTGTGCTCGGCTAACGCATGATCGGGACGAGCGGGCGCGCTCGTCGGAACGGATCGTGCGCTCGCAGAGAGCATTTTCCCAGCAGGTAATGCTCCAATAGACGCATGGAGCGCGGTAGCACTTCGACGCTATCGTGTCCGGCGTGCCGGCTGCCGCAATGCAGCCGCGAAAAGAGTGCGGCCTCGAGAGGGGGACCAGCGCGGTACCAAAAACCCCAATCGAGGCCGCCTGCGCCGATCGGCGGATCGAACGCCTCTCATTTTCGCGTGATCATCCGGTGCGATAATGAGACGCGTCGATGTCCTGATTCCAAATTTTCGATGACCGAATCTTGGCGAACGCGCTTGCGCGTTGTCTAGGAGCCGTTTTTCTCCGCCTGGTCGTAGACCGCGCGCGCCACCTTGGTGAGCCGGTCGCGGTCGCCGCCGCCGCTCACGACGTAGCCGACGCCGCGGTCGGCCCAGAACAAGGCGCCATCCTTGTTCATCGCGGTGTAGCGCATCTGCGTCTCGCCGGTCTCGGTCTTGGCGCTGTAGATCGTGAACCGCTCCCCGGAGGCGCCCTCGTACATCAGGAAGGAGGCCGGGCCGTTCGGCCCCGGCAGCAGCCGGCCGCCGACGAGCTTGAGCCCGCTCGCCTCGAGGTTCGGCGCGAACACCGTCCAGCCGCAGCGTTTGGTCAGCCAGGCCTGGAGATGGTCGCGCTCGTTGCCTGGGACCTCGACGGGGTGGCGAACCTCGACGACATAGAGGCGGTGGGCGTCGAGCGCATCCTCGGTGAAGCTCTGGAAGGTCGAGGGCGTGTTGGCGGCGCCGTGCGCCACCCAGCCGACCGCGCCGCCGGCCACGAATGCCAGCAGGGCTGCCGCCGCTGCGCCATAGAGCCATTGCCTGGGGCGCTGCACCAGCCGCTCGAGCTCCAGGCGCCTCGGCACCGGCTCCTGTGCTACGGTGTCATAGCGGGCGTGCAGCAACTCGGCCATCGCGCGCCAGGAGTTCACCCGCTCGGCCTCTTCGGGGTGAGCGGCAAGCCAGGCCTCGACGTCGGCACGGCGCTCGGCCGGCAGCTCGCCGTCGACATAGGCGTGTAATTCGTCCTCGGTCACGGAAATCTTGCGGTCGCTCATATCGTTCGTCTCTGGCTCGTCGGCCCGGAATATCGTTCGCCGTTCAAATCCATTCGCCTCTGCTGCGTGCACAGGGCGCCGAATTTCCGATGCATGGACCTTTGCTTGGACCCTGCCATCATTTCACTCTTCTCAGTGCCGGCCGCTCGCCCTCCAGCGCCGCCTTGATGTGGGCCCGGGCGCGCGCAAGGCGTGACATCACCGTCCCTATCGGGACACCCTGGATGTCGGCGACCTCGCGGTAGCTAAGGCCTTCCAGCATCACGAGCAGCAGCACCGAGCGCTGCTCCTCCACCAGCGTCGCCAGTGCCTTCTCGATGTCCCGCCCTTCCGCCTCCGTCCCGCTGGCGTCGGGATTGTTCTCGGAGAGCTGCATGAACTGCGGCCGCCTCGCGAGCGAGCGGCGACGGTTCTTGTTGAGGTTGGTCAGGATCGTGTAGAGCCAGCTCCTGACGTCGCCCCCGAGAAACAGCCGCTCCGAGCGCAGCGCCCGGACCAGCGTGTCCTGCACCAGATCGTCGGCGATGTCGGCGTCGCGTGCGAGCGCACGAGCATAGCGCCGAAGCGCCGGGATCATGGCTTCAACACTCTGGCGAAACGCGCTCATGCCGCCTCGATTGTCCTTCACCTTCGGCGCGAGCGCCTTCACTGATCATAACACCCGAATGGAACGGCTATTCCGGCAACCGAAACAGCGTTAACGCCGCGGATTAGGACTGTACCGCAGGGGAGGGCTGGTGTACCTCCAGACCTCAAGAACCAGCTCGATTGGATGACAGGCATGGCGCAGAATTCGGGTCTGATGCAGGGCAAGCGTGGGGTGATCCTCGGCGTTGCCAACAACCGCTCGATCGCCTGGGGCATCGCCAAGGCATGCCACGCCGCCGGCGCCGAACTCGCATTCACGTATCAGGGCGACGCGCTGAAGAAGCGGGTCGAGCCGCTTGCCGCCGAGATCGGCGGCCTGGTGCTCGGCCATTGCGACGTCACGGACGCTGCGACCATCGATGCGGCGTTCGCGGTCGTGCAGGAGAAGTGGGGCAAGATCGACTTCGTGGTGCACGCGATCGCCTATGGCGAGCAGCTCGACGGCCGCTATGTCGACACCACGCAGGAGAACTTCACCAAGTCGATGCTGATCTCCTGCTACTCGCTGACCGCGGTCGCGCAACGCGCCGAGAAGCTGATGACCGACGGCGGCTCGATCATCACGCTGTCCTATTACGGCGCCGAGAAGTGGATGCCGCATTACAACATCATGGGTGTGGCAAAGGCCGCGCTGGAGGCCAGCGTGCGCTATCTCGCCGCCGATCTCGGCGAGAAGAACATCCGCGTCAACGCGATCTCGGCGGGGCCGATCAAGACGCTGGCCGCCTCGGGCATCGGCGATTTCCGCTACATCCTGAAATGGAACGAGGTCAACGCGCCGATGCGGCGCAACGTGACGACCGAGGACGTCGGCGGCAGCGCGCTCTATCTCCTGTCTGACCTGTCGCGCGGCGTCACCGGCGAGGTGCATCACGTCGATTCCGGCTACCATGTGCTCGGCATGAAGCGGCCGGATGCGCCGGATATGGCGCTGGGCGGGAAGGACTAACTCCCGTCCGACAATGCCAGCGCTCACGATCTACTACCTTCGCCACGGCGAAACCGAGTGGAATGCGCTCGGGCGTCTTCAAGGCACGCAGGACATCCCGCTGAACGCGCGCGGCCGCGGCCAGGCCGTGCAGGCCGCCCGCATCCTCGCCGATCTCTTTGCGCGCGAGGGCCGCGACAAGGCTTCGCTGCCCTATGTCTCGAGCCCGCTCGGGCGCGCGCGCATGACCATGGAGCTCGTGCGCGGCAAGCTCGGCCTGCCGATTGCCGACTATTCGCTCGACGATCGCCTGCGCGAGATCGGCTACGGCGCCTGGGAGGGACTGACGCTGCCGGAGAGCGAGGCCGCCGATCCCGAGGTCTACGCGAGGCGCCTGGTCGACAAGTGGACAGTGGCGCCCTCGGACGGCGAGACCTATGCCGACGTCCAGGCCCGCATGCGCGAATGGTATGACCAGCTCCGGACCGACACGGTCGCGGTCGCCCATGGCGGCACCGCGCGTGCCCTGATGGTGACGCTCGGGCTGGAGACGCCGGCGAGCGCCGCCGAGCTCTATATCGAGCAGGGCGTGGTGTACGTGTTCCGCGACGGCCGCCTGGAGAAGCATAGTTAACGGGGGTACCGCCGGTCGGGGTTAACGGGGCAACCGCCGGCGGGGGCGCCCGGAGGGCATATCCGGCTTTTCGGGTTCCGGGCAAAAAGTCGCAAAACAACCCCATGCAAAGTAGCTAATGGGCGGTTGTGACCGTCCCGCGCCGCGGTTACGAGGCGCCATTTGACCCCTCTTCGAGGGCGCGTTACCACACGCCGGAACCGATCCAGCGAGCAGCGATGTCCTTCAACACCTTCGGCCACATGTTCCGTGTCACCACCTTCGGCGAGAGCCATGGGGTGGCGATCGGCTGCGTGGTCGACGGCTGTCCGCCGCTGATCCCGCTCAATGAGGCCGACATCCAGCAAGACCTCGATCGCCGCCGGCCCGGTCAGTCGCGCTTCACGACCCAGCGCCAGGAGCCGGACCAGGTGAAAATCCTCTCCGGCGTGATGGCGCATCCGGAGACCGGCGAGCAGGTGACGACGGGCACGCCGATCGGGCTTCTGATTGAGAACACAGATCAGCGCTCGAAGGATTATTCCGAGATCAAGGACAAGTTTCGTCCGGGCCACGCCGACTTCACCTACGAGGCCAAATACGGCTTGCGCGACTATCGCGGCGGCGGGCGCTCCTCGGCGCGTGAGACCGCGATGCGGGTCGCCGCAGGCGCGATCGCGCGTAAGGTGGTGCCCGGCGTGACCGTGCGCGGCGCGCTGGTGCAGATCGGTCCGCACAAGATCGACCGCGACAAATGGGACTGGGACGAGATCGCAAAAAATCCGTTCTTCTGTCCGGACAAGGACAAGGCGACATTCTTCGAGAGCTATCTCGACGGCATCCGCAAGAGCGGCTCCTCGATCGGTGCCGTCATCGAGGTGGTGGCCGAGGGCGTGCCGGCAGGATTGGGCGCGCCGATCTATGCAAAGCTCGATTCCGATCTCGCAGCTGCGATGATGACCATCAACGCGGTGAAGGGCGTCGAGATCGGCGCAGGCTTTGGCGCCGCCGAACTCACCGGCGAAGAGAACGCCGACGAGATGCGAACCGGCAATGACGGAACGCGCTTCCTGTCCAATAATGCCGGTGGCGTCTTGGGCGGCATCTCCACGGGGCAGCCTGTGGTAGTGCGTTTTGCGGTGAAGCCGACCTCGTCGATCTTGCAGCCGCGCCTGACCGTCGATCGCAAGGGCGCCGACACCGAGATCTTCACGAAGGGCCGCCACGATCCCTGCGTCGGTATCCGCGCGGTTCCCGTCGGCGAGGCCATGATGGCATGCGTGCTCGCCGACCACTTCTTGCGCGACCGCGGGCAGGTCGGACGCTAATTCTCTAGTTCTATTGTGTCACACGCGCTCCACCCTCATCCTGAGGAGCCCGCGATACGCGGGCGTTTCGAAGGATGGCCGCGGGCGATATCCGGGCCTTCGTGGTTCGCGCGGCGATGCGGAGCATCGTCCGGTAACGCGCGTTCCGCGCTCCTCACCATGAGGGTCTTGTAACGTCGGCCGCTCGCGCAGCTTGACGCGGCGAAAGCTTCGTCAGCAAACTGTCGGCCATGGATGCATCCGAAATCAGCGCCATCACCGACTGGCTGATTGACGGCGCGCGCTCCGCGCCGATGCCGAGCCAGCTTGTGTCCCAATGCTGCGAGCGCATGGTCGCGGCCGGCCTGCCGCTGTGGCGGGTCGGCGTTTTCATCCGCACGCTGCACCCCGAAATCTACGGCCGCAATTTCATCTGGCGGCAAGGCGCACCCGAGGTCGAGATCGGCACGGTGGATTTCGAGATCCAGGAGACGCCGGAATTCAAGAAGAGCCCGCTCAGCCTCGTCTTCAACCAGGGCCTCGAGGTGCGCGGCAGTCCCGACAACCCCAGCGACGTCGAGCGCTTTCCGTTTCTGCAGGATCTCAAGCAGGAAGGCGCCACAGATTACGTTGCGACGCCGCTGCGCTTCCTCGACGATACCGTCCACGCGATGACCTGGACCACCAAACAACCCGGCGGCTTCAGTGATGCGCAGGTCGCGGCGCTGCGCGCGTTGACGAAGCCTCTGACGCGCCTTACCGAGATCATCACGCTGCGCCGCACTGCCACGACGCTGCTCGACACCTATGTCGGCAATCGCGCCGGCGAGCGCATCATGGGCGGCCAGATCCGCCGCGGCCACACCGACACCATGCAGGCGGTGATCTGGCTGTCGGACCTGCGGGGCTTCACCGCGTTGTCGGACCGGCTGCCGGCCGAGACCGTCGTGGAGATCCTCAACCATTATTTCGACTGCCAGGTCGCCTCGATCCGCGCCCATGGCGGCGAGGTGCTGAAGTTCATGGGCGACGGCCTGCTCGCGGTGTTTCCGATCGACGAATATATTGGGGATGCGAACTACGTCTGCGCGCGCGTGCTCGAGGCCGCGCGTGAGTCACGCTGCAGCGTCGATGCGCTGGCATTTCCGGTCGGCAAGGCGATCGAGCGCTTCCGCTTCGGCGTCGCGCTGCATGTCGGAAACATCCTCTACGGCAATATCGGCGGCGGCAACCGTCTCGACTTCACCTGCATCGGCCCTGCGGTGAATCTCGCCGCGCGACTGGAGAAGATCGCCGGCCGCATGGGGCGGACGGTGGTGGCCTCCGAAGGTTTCGTGCGCGCGTGTGGTACCGAGTGGAACGAGCTTGGCGAGTTTCCGATTGCGGGGTTTTCCAAGGCGCAGCGCGTGTACGGGCTGGCTGAGGAAGCGCCGGTGGTGATGGCTTAGGGCGTTCGGGCGCGAATGCGAGCGGAGAGCATCACTTGAGCGATATCCTTATTCGAGCCGCTACCGAGGCGCCACGTGATTTCTGTCACAGATAAAAAATCCGTCCTCAGGCATCTACACGAGCAGTGAGGCACTGGCTCGCTT
>NZ_JBBIAM010000239.1:0-5620 GCF_054185185.1 Bradyrhizobium sp. UFLA05-153 | reverse complement strand
GATTCATCCGATTCAAGATTCTTCGATCGAGCCTCCCGCAAATGAATCAAGCACTTGTGGGTAATTGAAAGCCGGCGGGCGCCGTCTTGTCTGACACGCTGTAATTCGCCAAGCGTGTGACCTTAAGTCTAGCTTTAAGGTCATCAGGCGATGCGGGTCGAGGTTTTGGGCGGGCTGGAGCGTCGGCGGCGTTGGTCGCAGGATGACAAGGCACGGATTGTCGAGGAGACGTTGGCGCCGGGCGCAAAGGTGACAGCGGTTGCACGTCGCAACGGAGTAGCGGCCAGCCTGGTGTTCACCTGGCGTCGTCAAGCGCGGACATCCGAGCAGGTCGCACCGTCTTTTGCGCCGGTGCAGATCGCCGCCACGGAGGCGGAGGAAACTCCGAAGCTCTTACCTGCGGGTGATAGCCGAGGGCGGTCTGTAGTGGCCGCGCGTATTGGATTGATCGAGATCGACCTCGGTAACCGGCGACGCATCCGAGTGGACTCGCACGTCGATCCAGAAGCGCTGGCGCGGGTCCTCGAGGTACTTGAGCGCCGATGATTGCCATACCGGGTAATGTGCGGGTGTGGCTTGCGACCGGCCACACCGATATGCGCCGCGGCTTCCCGAGCCTCGCGCGTCTGGTCCAGGAGAGTTTGAAGCGTGATCCGCATGCCGGTGATCTCTATGTTTTTAGAGGCCGCCGCGGCGACCTGATCAAGATCATCTGGCATGATGGCCAAGGCGCGTGTCTGTTCACGAAGCGGCTGGAGCGAGGCCGCTTTTTGTGGCCATCAATGGCGGATGGCGTTGTGACGATCAGCGTTGCGCAGCTATCCTATCTCCTCTCCGGAATTGATTGGCGGATGCCGCAGGCAACCTGGCGTCCACAGGCTTCCGGTTAAATCGAGCGGGATTTTTTGCGACGAATATGGTTGATTCGTCCTCGTGACGACGCCCGCCGATCCGCTTCCCACCGACCTTGCCGCAGCACACGCGATGATCATTGCGCAGCGCGAGCAGCTGACGCTGGCGAAGAGCGAAGTGACCGTCGGCCGGCTGGAGATCGAGCGGCTGAAGCTGATGCTGGCCAAGGCACGGCGAGAACAGTTCGGGCAATCCTCTGAGCGCGGCAAGCTGCTGGTCGAGCAGCTCGAACTTGCCATCGAGGATCTTGAAGAGACCCAGGCTGAGCAGGAAACCAAGGCCGAGCTCGCAGCGCCGGAAGCCGCCAAACAGCAGCGCGTGCAAAATCCACGGCCGCCGCGACGTCCGTTGCCGGACAATCTGCCGATCGAACGCATCGTCGAACCCGCTCCTTGCGTATGTGGCAAGTGCGGCAGCGAGCGACTGCACAAGCTCGGCGAAGTGGTTGCCGATTCCGAGATCATCGCGCGCACCGTACCGATTTGATGGCGCGCGGGGTTCCGAAATGATCGCGCGCAGCATTCCGAGCATTATCCGCGCAGGATTCCGACTTGATCGCGCGCAGTTTCGCATGGTGTGAAGCCTGATCGTTGAGCCATTTCTCCGGCTGGAAACAGCTGGGAGAATTGGATGCCGACGAGGAGGGTTATCATGCGCCAGGTGCGCGAGATTGTGAGGTTGAGCCTTGAGGCCGGGCTCTCGACGCGCGTGGTTGGCGAACGTATCGGCGTCGGGCCGACGACGGTACGTGACACGCTGAAGCGGTTTGCGGGCGCGGGTCTGGCATGGCCAGTCCCGGAAGCGATAAGCGACGCCGAGCTGGAGCAACTGCTGTACGGGGTGCCTGGCGTGAAGCCTGGTCGCCGCAAGGTGGCCGAACCTGACTGGTCCATGATTGCCCGCGAGCTCAAGCGCAAGCATGTAACCTTGCAGGTGCTGTGGGACGAGTACATTGCAGAGCATCCGGACGGGTACCGATATAGCCGCTTCTGTGACTTGTTCCGCAACTGGGAAGGCCGGCTGCCGCTGGTGATGCGCCAGCACCACGGCGGCGGCGAGAAATTGTTTGTCGACTATGCCGGCGACACGGTGCCGGTGGTTGACCGCAAGACTGGCGAGGTGCGCGACGCGCACATCTTCGTCGCGGTCATGGGCGCATCCAGCTTGTCGTTCGCGATGGCGACGTGGGCCGAGCAACTCGGCGACTGGATCGCGGGACACAACGCGGCCTACAGCTTTTTTGGCGGCGCGACGCAACTCCTGGTGCCCGACAACGCCAAGATCGCGGTGATCAAGGCCTGCCTCTATGACCCTATGGTCAACCGCAGCTACAGCGATATGGCGCAGCATTACGGCACGGCAATTTTGCCAGCACGGCCGCGTCGCCCGAGAGATAAGGCGAAGGTTGAGGCCTGCGTCGGAATCATCGAGCGTTGGCTGCTGGGGCGGCTGCGCAACCGAACTTTTTACAGCCTGGCCGAACTTAACCGTGCGATCGCCGAGTGGCTGGCCAAGCTCAATGACGGACGGGTGTTGCGTCAGTATGGCCGCACACGGCGCCAGCTGTTCGAGGAAATTGATGCGCCAAATCTTAAACCGCTTCCCGGCGAGCCGTGGGTCCATGCCGAATGGCGCCGATGCCGGGTCGGGCTCGACTATCACGTCGAGATCGAACGACACTACTACTCGGTGCCCTATCGCTTCGCCCGTCGAGAGGTAGAAGCGCGGATCAGCGCACGAACGGTTGAAATCTTCCTGGGAGGCGAGCGTATCGCCGCGCACATGCGCAGCAGTGGCAACGGGCGGCACACGACGACCAGCGCCCACATGCCTTCGAGCCACCGGCGCTATGGCGAGTGGACGCCGGCAAAGATCCGCAGCGAGGCAAGCCGGATCGGCCCGATGCTGCGCGTGCTGGTCGACCGGATCATCGAGGATCGGCCGCATCCCGAACAGGGCTATCGTTCGTGCCTGGGTATCCTCCGGCTTGAGAAGCGCTTTGGCGCCGAGCGCCTCGAGGCGGCCGCGCTGCGCGCGATCGAGATCCAGGCTCGCAACTACCCAAGCGTCAAATCGATCCTCGAGAAGGGCCTCGATCGCGTCCCAACGCCTGCGTCCCCCGAGCGCGAGCCGATCATCCACACCAACATCCGAGGTTCGGATTATTACCACTAAGGGAAGAAAATGCTGACACACCCCACACTCGACTTGCTCACCCGACTCGGCCTTACCGGCATGGCCGAGGCCTTCACGAGCCTCACCGACAACGAGGAGGTCCAGGGTCTCGCTCACGCTGAATGGCTGGCGTTGCTGCTGGACCATGAGGCGACTTGGCGCAACAACCGGCGCCTGGCGCTTCGTCTTCGCAAGGCAAAGCTGCGTCATCATGCCGTGCCCGAGGATATCGACTACCGCGCTTCCCGTGGGCTGGACCGCCGTTTGTTCGACATGCTGCTCAAGGGAGACTGGATCAAGAACCATGAGAATTGCGCCATTGTCGGGCCAACTGGCGTCGGGAAAAGCTGGCTTGGTTGTGCACTCGGCCACAAGGCCTGCCGGGACAACCAATCTGTACTTTACACCCGTCTGCCGCGATTGATCGAAGAGCTGGACCTTGCTCGGGGCGATGGCCGACTCGCCTCGCGCATGAAGAGCATCGCCGCCGTCGACCTCCTCATTTTGGACGATTGGGGCCTCCAAGCCATCGACGCCAATGCCCGTCACTATCTGCTCGAAATCCTCGAAGACCGCTACGGCCGTCGGTCAACACTCGTCACCAGCCAGCTTCCAATTGCCAAATGGCATGAGCTCATAAATGACCCGACTTACGCTGATGCCATACTTGATCGCCTGCTTCACAACGCTCACAGGCTTGAACTGAACGGTGAATCCATGCGTCGCCCGCCTGTCCTTCCTCGGCCTTGACCACATCGTCGGCCGATGAAGACCGAGACTGCAGCCCGCGAAGCTGACCGGCCGCTACGGCACTGTTGGGGGTGCGCGTCCGGTCAGCTTCACTCCGTCGGAGCGACCACGCCCGCTTGACCACCGGCTAACGATAGGCCAATTACCCCTAACGATCGGGTGCTTCACCTGCGCGCGATCAGATCAGAACGCTGCGCGGCATCAGATTGGAATAACTGCGCGCGATCATTGGAATCCGCAAGTGGTATCGAAGACCCTGGAATGTGAGCCGCGGCGCTGGAAGATTATCGAGCATGTCCGCGAAAAGTTCTCCTGCCGGGATTGTGAGGCAATCACCGAGGCGCCGGCGCCCTCCCATCCGATCCCGCGAGGCTTTGCCGGGCCGAGCCTGCTGGCGATGGTGCTGGTCAACAAGTTCCTGCTGCACCAGCCATTGAACCGGCAGAGCAAGACCTATGCCCGCGAAGGGATCGAGATCGACGTCTCGACCCTGGCGGATCGGATCGGCGCCTGCGTGGTGGCACTCGATCCCATCATTGAGGCGATCCGGATCCACGTCATGAGCGCGGAACGCATCCACGCCGACGATACGACGGTGCCGGTGCTGGCCAAGCTCAAGACGGTTACCGGCCGGATCTGGACCTATGTTCGCGATGACCGGCCGTTTGGCGGCACGGATCCGCCGGCGGCCCTGTTCTACTACTCACGCAACCGGGCTGGAGAACACCCGCAAAGCCATCTTGCCGGCTATGTCGGCCTCATGCAGGCCGATGCCTTCGATGGGTATAACCAGCTCTACAAGGCCCCAAGGAAGCCAGCTCCGATCCTTGAAGCGGCCTGTTGGAGCCACGGCCGCAGAAAGTTCTTCGACCTGGCGAAATCTGGAGAGGCGCCGATTGCCAGCGAGGCCGTGCGACGCATCGATATCCTGTTCGAGATCGAGCGCACCATCAACGGCAAAACGCCGGAACAGCGGCTTGCGGTACGTCGTGATAAGTCGAGGCCGATCGTCGCCGATCTCGAAATCTGGATGCGTCAGCAGCGAACCTTGCTCTCATCAGGCAACGATACTGCAAAGGCGATCAACTACCTGCTCAACCGTTGGGCGGCGTTCACCCGCTTCCTGGACGATGGTCGCGTCTGCCTCTCGAACAACGCTGCCGAACGAGCGTTACGCGGTGTGGCTGTCGGAAGGCGAAATTGGACCTTCGCCGGTTCAGATGCCGGCGGCCATCGCGCCGCCGCCGTCTATACCCTGATCGAAACCTGCAAGATGAACGACGTTGATCCGCAAGCTTGGCTCGCGGATGTGTTGGCCAGGCTTCCAGATCACCCCGTCAACAAAGTCGCCGACCTGCTCCCGTGGAATTGGAAGGCGACCCAACAATCCAGAGCGGCTGCCGCCTGAGCGCCACGGCTGACCGGCGCGCCTGCCCGGGGTGCTGACCGGATGCGTACGCGCCTTTGGTCGATCGAGGTGCCGAAAGTGCTCGGATGACGCCTCATTCGGCCAAAATCGAACTTCCGATCGCAACATGCCTCACTAACGGTCAGCTGACGGTACCAAGCACGTGTCAGACAACATTTCGGGCATTAAATCGGATGCAGATGCTGCTGCAGCCGATGATGTCAAGCGCGCCTGCGAGATACTAGGGAGGCAGCGCCAGACGCTCAGTCATCAGGTCACCTGCATAGGATTCGGGCCGCCTAGGTGTGGAGCCTCAAGAGGTTGTCCTCGGTTAGACCGAGTCGGCTGATTGGTGTTTGAGATTTTATACCCCCA
>NZ_JBBIAM010000238.1:0-6024 GCF_054185185.1 Bradyrhizobium sp. UFLA05-153 | reverse complement strand
GGCCCATACATGGTCGGCTTCCTTAAGGATAGGACGGGATCCTTTGACATTGGCTTGGTCGTAATCGCAATCGTGCTAATCGTTGCAACGGGCATCGCCGGCAGCCTTAGACTGGTGGTCCCGTATCATAATGACGTTGCTCGCTGAGCCGATCGCCTAAGTAAAGGACGTTCCCGGTAAAGTGTATCGAAATGCGGTGAAGGACCTGCTGAATGCGATCGCACGCGAATCCTGGATCGCCTACGTTGATGGGAGTGGCAAACTGATCGAGGACATATCGGTGGCAAGGAATGGCGTGCCGGCAACGAGCCACTAGGCACATGAGATCATTCTATTTGGTGGAACGATCTTGCTATGACCGTCTTGGCGTGACCGGTTTTTGGACTGAGCTTCCTCTGAGACGCAACTCGATCCTGGCTTCGCGAATTTGAAAGCGATCTCGACGCCCGCTCCCGATGCAAGCGAACGTACTGCAATCGGGAAACTGTAGATTGGGACGGAAATTCAGAACGCGGCCAGCTCCTGCGTCTTGCTAATTGGCGGCGGTTTGAGCGGCAACAAGTGATCCATTTCTCACGGACTAGTTCGCACATTGGGTCTACGATACGCTCAGTCTGCGCGTATCTCCAATGAATAAAGCCGAGCCTGAAGAGTTCAGGCCCATTCAGGCTCGGCAAGACTTCGATCTCGAGATCAATACCAAATGCGTGGTTGAGCCAGAGCAAACATCGGCGCAGATGAGGGTGGGAAAGATCAGGGTGATGGCATTCCTTCCTACGCCACATGGCAGATCAGGTTATTTGCGATTCTTTGTATTCGAGAGCTTCTCGCCTGAACCGTTCTTGGCCGCCTCTCCGACAGCGGACAGCAATTTCGATTTGTCGCCGCTTGCGAAGGTGAAAGTGTCCGCGCCGGCGCTGATGCCATTCCAGACCACCGGTTCGGCGAGTGAAAGTAGCCAGAGCCCCTGAAATCCCGATGCAGTGTTCAGCTGTCCCGTCCATACGGTTGTCGACCCGCAGCCTGCAAAATTCACCGAAAAGCTGATCGCCGTGCCACTATTCGTCCGCGCAAGCCAGCCCGTCATCGCCTGAGGGGCACCTTCATCGCAGCTATTGCTCGCATTGTTGGTGTAAGTGCCGGAAATCGCGCCTGTGTTGGCATTATAATTGTCAACCGCCAGGGTCGAGCCGTATTGGTTGGTCCAGGTCCAGATCGGCTGCGCCGCTGCAGGCGCCGCCAGGAACAGGCCTAGGCAGGCCGCGCCCATCCAGTTCGTCAATTTCCACTTTGCTTGAGACATTTCCAACTCCATATCGCTCCAGTAGCGGAGCGGCTTAGTTATAAAACTTTACGTGGGCAATTTAAACGAGTATTAGATTGTGATAGCGCTAACAGGTTGAACTCTGATCGACGTCTAAATTTCAGTTCTGTGGGGCAGGATGGTGGGGTTATTCAGTTGCGAGCGGCTGACGCGTGATCGGCTGGTTTTGGTTGAGCTGTCCGCAGCTCTGGGCCATCATGTGCGGCAACGAGGCGGGTCGGCTCACTCTCAGTCGCTCACTAACAATCCCCCGCGCAAGGCTTTTTGGCGGGCGGTGTGGCCACTTCGGAGTAGGACCTAGTCCAAGTGCGGCTCGATGAGCTTTGATGCGTGAGGTGGAACTGAAATTCGAGGCACTTCGATGTACATGGTCATTCGCAAGTACCTCAAAGTTCGTTCGATTGCGGATGCTGCTCGCCGCGCCAAAAGCGGCATCGGTCAGATTCTAAGAGAAGCGCATGGTTTCAGATCTTACTACGTGTTGGATGCAGGCGAAGGCATCTGTGTCGCTGTGATGATCTTCGAGGATCGCGAAAGCGCCATTGCGGCCAATCACAAGGTGTTGGAATTTGTTCAAGCGAGCCTGCATGACCTTGAGCTTGGAGACCCCGAAATCGTGGCCGGCGACGTTTTAGTGAATATACAATCTGATCTATGATTGTTCGTGCTAGCGGACTAACCTCCGTTGATCGCCGCCTAGCAAGAAAAAGCCCGTCTTCGTCGATGGCCACGGAAGTATTCACTCATACCCGGCGATACGGTAAGAGCTAGGCGAGGGCGACGTGATCATCTGCTGCGAGCAACGGGACGATGGTGAACGAGACGCGTTCGACGCTTGAGCGCGAGTGTGCCGCGCTCAATTCGTCGATTGGTTCGCCGTCGATCCCGCCGGAGAAGCTGCTGCAGGAGCTGTTGCGGGCGCAAGGCCACGCTGGCGTCAGCCCGCCCTGCGTAGTTCGCGGGCCGCTGCAACCATGTTGATGAGCGCCGGACGGACTTCCTCCCATTGGCGCGTCTTCAGGCCGCAATCCGGATTGATCCAGAGCTGTGAGTCCGACAGCCGTTGGCGGGCCAGCGCGATGAGATCCTTCATCTCAGTGGCTTCGGGCACGCGCGGCGAGTGGATGTCATAGACGCCGGGGCCGATGTCGTTCGGGTATTTGAAGGCAGTGAATGCATCGAGCAGTTCCATCTTAGAACGGGACGTTTCGATCGAGATGACATCTGCGTCCATCGCGGCGATTCCATCAATGATGGCATTGAACTCCGAATAGCACATATGGGTATGGATCTGCGTTGCATCGGCAACACCAGAGGAGCAGATGCGGAAGCTCTCGACTGCCCAGTCGAGATAAGCCTTCCAGTCGGATCGACGGAGCGGCAAACCTTCGCGTAGCGCTGCCTCATCGATTTGGATCATGGTTGCGCCCGACTTTTCGAGGTCGGCGACCTCGTCACGGATCGCGAGCGCGATCTGACGGCAGGCCTCGCTGCGTGGAATGTCGTCACGGACGAACGACCAAGTCAGGATTGTCACCGGCCCCGTAAGCATGGCCTTCATAGGCTTTCTGGTCAGCGATTGCGCGTAGCTCCACCATTCGACGGTCATCGGCTTCGGCCGGGAGACATCGCCGAATAAGATCGGAGGGCGAACGTAACGGGAGCCATAAGATTGCACCCAGCCGTGCTTAGTGAATACGAACCCGGAGAGCTGCTCAGCGAAATACTGGACCATATCGTTGCGCTCGAACTCGCCGTGTACGAGCACGTCGAGCCCGATGTCTTCCTGCCATCGGACGGCGCGAGCCGTTTCATCCCTCAGGAATTGTTCATATTGCGCGTCTGTTAACTTTCCCTTGGCACGCGCGGCGCGAGCAGTGCGGACTTCGGCCGTCTGCGGGAACGACCCGATCGTGGTCGTGGGGAAGAGCGGCAGGCCGAAACGCTTGCGCTGAACCTCGGCCCGGCTCTCAAAAGCGCTATTGCGGCGGCGCATAACCGCATCAATCGCCGCCGTACGCTGGGCAACGGCCGTGTCATGGATCTTCGGGGAAGCTCGGCGGGCCGTCGCCGCAAAGTCTGATTCGGCAAACGCGGCGGCAACGACCTTTCCGTCGGCCGCGAGCGCTTTCGCCAACGTTGCGAGCTCGCCAATCTTCTGAACCGAGAAGGCAAGCCAGCTCTTTACGTCAGTATCGAGATCGGTCTCTAGCTCAAGGTCGATTGGGACATGCAGGAGTGAGCAGGAAGGCGCCAGCTGCACGCGATCCTTGCCGAACGTCGCAATGACGGGCTTGAACCGCTCCACAAGTGCCGACAGGTCGGAACGCCACACGTTGCGGCCATCGATGATGCCGAGCGAAATCACGAGGTCCGCGCGGGCGCCGAGTTCAATCCGGCTCAATTGTTGGGGAGCGCGGACAAGATCGACGTGCAATCCGGCCACTGGCAGCCCCAGAGCAGTCGCCAGATTGTCGCCAATTGCACCGAAATAAGTGGCAAGCATGATCTTGATGCCGGGCACCTCCTTGGCGAAACGCCGATAGACGCGCTGCAGCGCGCTTCGTGTGGTCTCGTCCAGATCAAGCACCAAGCAGGGGTCGTCAAGCTGGACCCACTCGGCTCCACGTTTCGCCAGTTCTTGGAGGACCTCGACATAGACCGGAACGAGGCTATCGAGCAGCGAAATCGGATCAAACGCCAAGTCGGCGCTCTTGCCGAGCTTAAGGAAGGTGACTGGTCCGATCAGGACAGGGCGCGTTTGATAGCCAAGGGCTCTCGCCTCCTCATATTCCTCGATCGGCTTGCGGGAGGAAAGCCTGAAAGTCTGACCTTTATGGAATTCGGGCACCATGTAGTGGTAATTGGTATCGAACCACTTGGTCATTTCCTGTGCAGCGGCGCCATGGCCATGATGGGCTTGACCGTCGTGCTCCTGGTCTTGCGAGCCCCGTGCCATGGCGAAATAGGTCTTCAGCGAGACCGGACCGCCCTCCCAACCGTACGCTTCAGGAATCGCACCGACCATCACGCTCGTGTCGAGAACCTGGTCATAGAGTGAGAAGTCATTGGATGGGATAACTGTGACGCCAAGCGAATTCTGCCGTGCCCAGTTGGCGACACGAAGACCGGCCGCAGCTTCAAGAAGCTGCCGCTCGCTGATCTTGCCCGCCCAGTAGCTTTCGAGCGCCAGCTTGAGTTCGCGGCGTGGCCCGATACGTGGCATGCCGAGGGTTGCGACAGGAAGTGAGGGAAGAGACATAGCTTTAACCCCATTGTGGTTGGAGCAAAGGCTATGGCGGAAACGCAGGCAGAAGGGCCGCGAAAGCGCCCTGCTGCTCGGCGTACCACCGGACACCCCGCCCGTGGTCGATTATGTTGTCGGGGCAGGTCTCCTGGCTCGCGAGTCATCGCCTGCATCCGGCCTTCCCGAAGCGCCTGCTTCAGTGACACGTGTGGATGCGGCTCGCCGCTTACAGTTGCGGGGGCAGCGCCGGCATTGCTTCAATCCTGAACGGATCGAGGACGCACCGGCTTCCCTCTTAGCTCCAGATCAAAGGAGATCTGGAGAACCTCGACGACTTCGATTATCTGCACCAGAGGCGTAACGTCAACCTCTGCGGATTACCTTTGCTGCGCGGGCCGAGACTGTCTTAACGAAGAAAGCATCGAGCCCTTCGCATCTGTCCGTAGCAATCGTCGTGCAAAGCTCTACGCGGCAGGATCTGCTCGACGATTTCGGGCGTAACACTGTGACGTGCGATTGCACCGTATAGTGGTCCATTAGGCCTTTGGTGTCGACCTCCGCCGCTGCGGATAGCCACATTGATCGAATAGTACGAATCAAAATCGATCTCGACCAACAAGACCTTGAGGGGCGTCGTTGTCGACTCCAACGCGGACGGTTTTCTTGTTCGTCGGCGCCGAATTGCAACATCTGCATCAACGTCCCAGCAAAGTGCAAGGCATTTTGGGCCGGTCAACTACCAATGCTAGGAATTGATCGAATTGACAGATCCGGTCAATTTTACGAGGTCGCCTGAGGAGCACAAAAAGGGTTGTCGCCGCGGATTATGACGGATCCCCGCGATGTGGTCCGCAATTTTCGGCTCCTGTCGCGGATGACTTGCGTGGGCTGGCGAACAAACCGCAAATTGGAGAGTGTCACTATGGATGCAGCCGTATCGTCGGATAGCATCATTCCTCGCGCCGACATCGTCAAACGCGCAGCGCGCATCGGTGCAGAGATCCGAAACGTCAAGCTGTCGGGCGACTTGCCGGACCAGACGATCGCCGCGATCAATGAGCTGCTGCTGGAGCACAAGGTTATCTTCTTCCGCGACCAGGGGCATCTCGACGATGCTGAGCAGGAGCGCTTTGCCCTTCGTTTTGGAAGTCCGGCACCTCATCCAACGCTCGGCGCCATAAAGGGAACGGCGTCGATCATCGAGCTTGATTCTGCCCGCGCCGGTAGCCGGGCCGACTTGTGGCACACCGATGGAACCTTCGTTGATGCCTACCCCAAGATTGCGGTGCTACGAGGCGTTGTAATACCACCCTTCGGTGGCGATACGGTCTGGTCAAACACCGTTGCGGCCTACCTCGACCTAGCACCGCCGTTGCAGCGGCTCGCAGACAAGCTTTGGGCCGTTCACAGCAACTCCTTTGACTACGCAATACTGGACCGTGTCAGCGAGCTC
>NZ_JBBIAM010000237.1:0-6137 GCF_054185185.1 Bradyrhizobium sp. UFLA05-153 | reverse complement strand
CCGCCCAGCCAGCATGGTGAATCAGAAACAGCCTGATTTGGGAATCCCAAATCGATTCAACCTAACCCCATCCCGCTCTAGATCTTCCTGCTCAATCTCGTCAACGATCGATGCAGCAGCGGAATCGGTCTCCGGCTTGCGCTCTTGAAGCGCCATGCAGCCGCCGACGGGCACCGCTGTGCCGACCATCGTACACCTGCCAGATGGGTCGACGGTGACACCGAGCGCCAGCGGGCAGATCCTGGTGTCCTCCATGTTCGTCCCCGTTCTGCTCGGGGCCGGTTGGCAGATTGTGGTGAGCGGCGGCACCACGCACGTCCCGTGATTGCAACCCGCGACCAACCTCGGCGTGCTTTTCAGCGGGCACGCGGTCGCGCTCGGCGTCGGTGGTGAGGTTCTCCATCCACCACCGACGCCAACTTCCCAGATCGCGAGCGACGGGTCTTCCCGCGTCGCGTGCGGCTCGCGGTGTGTCGGCATTGTTCATCCTCATGATCCGAAACTCCTTGTATCTGGACGATGCCTCAACACTGCGTCGCCCACTGTCGATGACGGGGCGAAGGGTCGCGGAGCCGGTTCGCTGCGTTGGATCAACGCTTCGAGACTGATCGAGCACCGACCTTGCCGTTGCGTGATTTGCGAGGCCCGCTCAGTTGATGGGCCGGCGCAGCTTCGCACCCCCTGCACTTGCCGAGGTTGCTGCCGAAACGGGCTCGGCGCCTTCGCGGCGCTTGCCATTCGGGTGGCCAAAACGGATCGCCGGAGCGACCCGTCGACACACATCGAGTCAACCCGCCCGCCTCGCACACACATGTGACTGGAGAAGCCCGGAATTGCAGGCGCCTGCCGAAGGATCACGAAAACAGAAAGACCCCGATCAGCAAACCGATCGCAAAAGCGCAGAGGCCCAAGGTGCACGCGGAGATGACCCGAGTGAGGTTACGTAAATCTTGATCCACTACCGGCTGGGATTGATCGGTCATTCCGGCCCCCCCTGCGCTGGGCGTCGTCCTAACAGCCTTCTCCTCATAGGTGCCCAAAAGAAGGCGATAGACGGTCACGGGCGATCACGATTTTCGGAATGACGCGCAGGCGAGGGCCGCCAGCGCACGGCGAAGCAAAAGCCCCGCCGGCTCGTGGGCGGGGCAGGAACGGCTCGTTGCGGGGTCCAAACGGAGAGGCCGCCAGCTGAGGCGGCCTCAAGTGACCAAGCACAGGTCCTGTTTCAGAATCCGGGATTACTTGGTCGGACCGGGGCAAGTGCCTTAAGCTGAAAATCCCACCAAGTTGGGATTTTCATTCGTCCGCCACTTACTGAGTCCAGCTCATCGATCGTCAATTCCTCGCTTCTCAGTTCGCGATTTTTCAGTTCGCGATTTTTGCTATTCAGATCATCCGTCATGGGATTTCCCTGCTTGCTTCAGGATGGGATCCTTCCCGCCGGACTGACAAGGCTAGGACGGTCCCTAATGAGTTACTGTGCTTGTTGTCACACAAGCAACCCCCCGGCTGGCAGGGCGGGCTCGGTGTGGGGCAGTTGGGTTGTTACTTGGGCCGCTTCGGGCGCTTACGCCGCTTCTTCGGGTTGAAGCGCCCTCACCGACTTCAAAAGCCCCGTCGCATCACAGTGATGGCCATCACTGATGGCGGGCGCTTCGGGAGCGATAAGGGGGTGTCAGGCCGCGACGGCGAAGATGATCTGCTGGGACGGACCAGCGTGGAGGGAATGGAGATTGGCATGGCTTCTCGGGTTGGGATTGCTTCCGAGGATTTTCGGAAACAAGTGATGGGATACGGGCTGACGACGGCACGGATCCTCTATCGGATGCCGGATCATCGCTCGCTGCTGCAGACCTATGTCTGGCAGAATTACGATCTGTTTCCGAAATTCCCGGCGCTGCAGGATTTCCTCGCCTTCTGGCGGGAGAAGCTCGACGGCCCCTTGTTCTCGGTCACCGTGGCGCATTCCAGGCTGATCAAGCCGGCTGAACTGCGCGCCGTCGATGGCGTGTTCAGGTTGCATTGAGCAAATGGTGGCCAAAGGCGCGCGCAAACTGGAGTTTGATATGAAGCGTCTGATGATTTCTGCACTCGTGTTCATCGCTCTGCTCGCTGCTGGGACCGGCCTGTTCCGTTCGCACGCGCTCCTGATCGACAGTCGGGTCGGAACCACGGGCATGGCGACATCGACTTCGCAAGGCTATGGCGCCAGGGGCACCGATATCCCGATCGAGGATTTTGAGGATCGGTCGCTGGAATTCCCGAGGGAGAAAAAGTAGAGCGCGATGTGAGTTCGCCCCGGCTGACCGCTAGTAGTTGGGTTCGCGCAATTTGCGCATCAGCGCCAGAAGTCCTTGAACCGATCGGGTGCCAGCTCGGTGTCAAGCACTCGCCGTCGGAACTGGCCTACGGGTAGTCGCTTGCTGATCTTTAATGTCGGTGATCGCGGCTTCCCCCAAGATCAGTCGGCCATACGACCGGCGGCCCGGCCTAAGTGGCAGCGCTTCGGCCGATAGGAAGTGCTATGACCGGCCTTTCCGCAACATAGCGGCCTAGGTAAAATGACCCCTCGTTTCGCATAAGTGCTTAGCGCTTACATTGGCAGAGTTTCGTGAACATGACGCGCGGGCGACGGGTTGGCATTGCTGCAGCTATCGTGCTTGCTGTCTTTGCGGCCTACGAAATAATGACATCGTTCCTCGCCTATACCGGTGATGCCTATGTTGAGTCCGATCTGGTGTCGGTCGCGCCTCAGGTCACCGGTCGTATCATCGACGTGCATGTAACCGACAATCAGGACGTTGTTCGGGGCGATTTGCTGGCAACCATCGACCCTGTCCCATTCCAGTTGATGGTCGACCAGGGACGTGCTGAGTCCGCCGAAGCGCGTGCTCAGATCGCATCCGACCAGCACAGGATCGCGTCGGCGCAGGACGCGCTCGTCGCTGCCAGCTCGGCAGCCAACTACGCTCGCGAGACGCAAACGCGAATGATGACCCTTGCAACTTCGCAGGATGTTGCGCTTGCCGAACTCGACCAGGCGAACGATGCACTGCGGCGCGCCAACGCTGCGCGCGATGTGGCAAAAGAGGCCGTTGCGTTGGCGCAATCCACCGTGTCGATGCACGAGGCGGCGGAAACGCGGGCAACGGCCGCACTAGCTATGGCGGAATGGCAGTTGGCACGCACCAAACTGGTGGCGCCGACCAGCGGGACCGTCACCTCGTTAACTCTGCGTGTCGGAGACACCGCGCAAGCCAATGTACCTCTGATTGGCATCGTCGATGCTAATGCGTGGCGCATCGTTGCCAATTACAAAGAGAGTTACATCCGTGGGTTCGCGATCGGTAGCACTGGCTGGATATCGTTAGACTCTAGCCCGTGGCACCTTCATCGTGCGAGGGTCGTCGGTATCGCTCGCGGCATCAGCCGCGACCCGGTGCCAAATCGTCTGCTAAACTATGTTGCGCCAACCACCGACTGGATACGCCTGCAGCGCCGCTTCCCTGTAACGCTGAAACTGGTCGATGCGCCACCGAACTTGAAGCTCTATATGGGCGCCGATGCGCGAGTGGTGGTTCTACCATGAAGGATAGTCAAACCGAGGCGAAATCGCTGCCGCGCGACACGATAGCTCGACTGTACCAAGAGTTAGCGGAGATCCGATTCGGCAACGCGCGAGGCCAGCATTGCACGAGGATTACACTTGCGGTTGCCCTTGCCGTCATCGCAGCCTTGGTGTTGCAGGTAGATGCACCCTGGTGGGCAGCTATCAGCGCTTTCGTGTCCATACAGGTCACCGCACCTTCCTCCATCGCGCGCGGCGTCTTGCGCATCGGCGGCACGACAATTGGCGCAGCGGTTGGCTTCTTCCTGAGCCCCTGGCTGATCGAGGATCAAATTGCACTAAGTCTTGTGTTGTTTGCGCTCACTGTGACCGGCGTGCTTGGCCTGCAGCTCAGCGGACACGGCTACGCCTGGCTGCTGGGAGCCGCTACAGCTAATTTGGTGCTGTTGGCGGCACTCGACGATCCGGCGTCCGCGCTGAACATTGCCTGCAACCGTACCGGGGAAGTGACAATCGGAACGATTACCGCGATCCTGGTGTCGCTTGTTCTGTCGCCGCAGGGGGAAAATTTGAAAGTGGGCCCGGCAGCACCCGGCTGGTCGGACCTATTCGGCGCGGGGTGGCCGTCCATGCAGCACGCGCTGAGCGCCGGGCTTGGAGTGATGCTGGTACCCTGGGTTTGGAATTGGCTCGAATTGCCAAGTCTATCGCAGGCGGCGATTACTATCGCTGCCGTTATGGCGATGCAGACAACCTCCGAAAACGAAGCAGCGAATCTTCAAAAGGTCGCGATACGAGCTACGCACCGCATCCTTGGGTGCTTCATTGGGGGCGTCGCCGGTCTCGCACTGTTGACGGTGTCGTTCGAGAGTTTCCTGCCATGGCTCGCGGCGTTGAGCGCGGGAGTTTGGATCGGCGCGCACGTCCAGAACAGCACGCGCGGCATCAGCTATGTGGGCACGCAGGGTGCCGTCGTTTTTATCATGACGTTAGTGCAGGGTAGCGGCCCTCCAACGAGTATCATGGCTGGGGTCGACCGTTTTGCCGGCGTCACCGGTGGAACGCTGCTAGTGCTGGCGGTTTCGCTCCTCACGGCGTCATCACCGAGGGACAGTTCGCATTCAGCTCAACGGGGTGCTTGAGGAGGTCAGCTTTTTCTCTGCAGGAAGCGATTGCGCCCATGTCGAGTTGCTGATGACCCTCAAGCTGCCTTGAACATGAGCCCGCTACCTAAGAAGTTCTGTTTCGCCAGCGGCGGCAGGTGTCCGCCGCTTCCCGGCGAGGGCAAGGTCGAGCGCTTTTTTCCAGCCGGCTCGGGCCTGGCTTTTGCTCGACCGAACAGGGTCTCGATCATTCCCATTAGCGGCCCTTGCGCTCTGACTTTACTTCTCGCGCTCCCACACGACGCGCCTGAAATCCGTCTTGCCGGGAGACTTGCCGGGACCTTGACAGGGCTTACAGGGTGAGCGGTTGTAGCCGCTGGGTGTCTTTTCCCTTGGCATCGCCGGCCAGGTTCTCACGGTAGGGTCGGAGACAGGCGCCGGTTTAGGTCGAAATTCGTGTTCTCTTGTCTCGCTCTTTCGTCTGCGAGTGTCACAGCGTCTCGACCATGCCACGTTTCCAGCCCCAGCCACCTCGAACGAAGTGTGCGCTCCGCGGCAAGTTGCGCATCGGTCAGCATCGCGACGTGGAGGTCACTGATGCCGCTCATCCCCTTCCGGTCGTCTCGCAAGTTTTTTGTTCGCTCTACCCGTCGCGTACGGCGAGGTCCCCTGCATTGGGTTGCCTTTGCAAAGCAGGTTCTCGAAGCCGCTCACGAGACGACACTCTGGGCGACCGTCCTGAATGCGCAGCGCGGCGGCTCCAGATGTCTCCTGCTAACAAGCCTCGGTGGGGGAGCATTCGGAAACGACGAGAGCTGGATCGCGGCCGCCTTGACTCGCGCCCTCCAGCTTGCATACGCATTTGATCTGGACGTCAGGCTCGTCAGCTACGGTCCTCCTCACCCATGTTCACCCGGATTGCTCAGGCGTACTCCTAAAGGGAGACCTCCGAACAGACGCGACCAAGGCGTCGGGCGGCTGCGATTCTTCAGAGAGCCGCCTCTGCCCGCGCACGTGCTTTCAGAAGCTTTCGGGTGGCGGTCGGAAGGCCGCCATAGGCCTTCTCCCGGGTCAGCATCCCGGCTTTTTCCTTGAAGCCTCTCGTTATCCCACGTCCCAAAGCAGACATTGCCGCTCTAACGTGATAACTTTCAAAAAGCTGGGAGTCGATTTGCGGAGGTCCACCCGAAACTCGTGGGGGCTAATGCCATGAGACTTCCTCGGCGTCGGCTTTTGCGCTTGGCAGCGGGTGCTGCCGCACTCCCAGCCCTCTCGCGGAGCGCATCGTCTGACACCTACCCGACGCGACCGGTGCGTTTGATCGTAGGCTTCGCCGCCGGCGGGTTTACCGACACCTTGACGCGCCTGTTAGGTGCATGGCTGTCCGAGCTGCGCATTCCAGGGATGGTGATCAGGTGTTCCAGACGATGGTGATCACGGATTCCAGTGATCGTGATCAGGTTCGG
>NZ_JBBIAM010000236.1:0-6202 GCF_054185185.1 Bradyrhizobium sp. UFLA05-153 | reverse complement strand
GTTGGCTTCGACTCCGTGATGAAGCAGGTCACGACAGATGCGATCGGGACGCTCAAGGCCGGTGAGGCCGCGTCGATCTCGGCGATCCAGGGCAAGGAATCGACGCGGCGCGTCGTCGAGGCGCTGATGTCGGCGGAGCAGACGCTGCAAACGGCGGTCGCGGTTCGCGACAAGGTCGTGCAGGCCTACCAAGAAGTCGTTCGCATGTCGATCTGACCTGAAGGAATCAAGCTGTGAAATCGCTCGCCATCGCGGCCACCGGAATGAACGCGCAGCAGACCAATATCGAGGTCATTGCGAACAACATCGCCAACATCAACACGACGTCGTTCAAGCGGGCGCGTGCGGAATTCACCGACCTCTTCTACCAGATGGATCGCATGCAGGGCGTTCCGAATGCGACGGGCTCATCGCCGATCCCGGAGGGCGCCAATCTCGGTCTTGGCGTCAAGTCGGCGGCCATCCGCAAGCTGCACATCCAGGGCGCGCTCACGCAGACCGGCAATCCCTACGATTTGGCAATCAACGGCCGCGGCTGGTTTCAGGTGTTGGGCCCGAACAACGAGGTGCAATATACCCGCGCGGGCTCGTTCAACACCAATGCCAACGGCCAACTCGTCACAATGGACGGCTATTTGCTGGATCCTGCGATCACGGTGCCGCAGGGAACGGTCCAGGTCACGGTCAACCAGACCGGACAAGTGTTTGCCAAGCTGGACACGGAGGTGAACCCGCGCCAGATCGGCCAGCTCAACCTCGCGAACTTCGCCAACGAAGCTGGCCTCGAACCGCTGGGCAGCAATCTCTATCGCGAGACCACGGCTTCCGGCACGCCGGTCGTCGGTCTGCCGGGCGATTCCGGCTACGGCAAGATCAACCAGCAATATCTCGAGGCTTCGAACGTCGATCCCGTCAAGGAAATCACCGAGCTGATCTCCGCGCAGCGCGCCTATGAGATGAATGCCAAGGTCATCACGGCCTCGGATGAGATGGCCCAGACCGTGTCGAAGGGTCTTGGCCGCTAGTTCCGGTGTATCCATGTCGAACAGGCTCGGCCTGATCATGCGCGGGTTGGCCGCCGCGCTGCTGGTGCTCGCTTCTGCATCCCTGGCTGCGGCCGAGGATCGGCGACTTCCGGTGCCGGCCGTGTCGATACGCGCGGGCGAACTGATCCGCGAGGACATGATCACGGAGCGTGCCTTCGCGGCCAACCTTCTCGGCGTCGCCATGTTCATCGAAGGACGTCAGGTGCTGGTCGGACGCATGGCGCGGCGCACGCTGCTGCCGGGCCAGCCGATCCCGACCAATGCGGTCGAGGATCCCTGGACCGTCGCGCGCGGGGCTATGGTCAAGGTCGTGGTCGAAGACAGCGGCCTCTCGATCGTCACCTACGGCTCGGCCCTGCAATCGGGCGCGGCGGGCGCGCTCATTCCGGTGCGCAACACCGACACTGGTGTGGTCATCAGGGGTATCGTCCAGCCGGACGGCACCGTTAAGGTGATGGATGGATCATGATCAGGCTGCTGCTTGCGTTCATCCTCATCGCCTCCGCGACAAGCGCCCAGGCTGCCGTCCGTATCAAGGATATCGCTGATATCAAGGGACTGCGCGAAAACCAGATCGTCGGTTATGGCCTCGTCATTGGCCTCAACGGCACTGGCGACACGCTGCGCAACGCCCCGTTCACGGAACAGTCGCTCCAGTCGATGCTCGAGAACATGGGCATCAATGTCCGGAACGACACCACCAGCACGACCAACCCGACGCGACCGACCACGCTGCGCACGCGCAACGTCGCGGCGGTCATGGTCACCGCGGACCTGCCGCCGTCGATCTCGCCGGGCGAGCGCATGGACGTGACGGTGTCCTCGCTCGGAGACGCCACCTCGCTGCTCGGCGGCACCCTCGTGATGACGTCACTACGGGGGGCTGACGGCGCTGTCTACGCGGTGGCGCAAGGGGCCGTCACCGTTGCCGGGTACAGCGTGGGAGGCCAGGCGCAGAATGTCAGCCAGGGTACGCCGACCGCCGGTCGCATTCCGAACGGCGCGCTGATCGAGCGGGAGGTCCAGGGGAGCCTTCACGAGATGGAGTTCCTCGTGCTCGAGCTGAAGAACCCCGATTTCGTCACTGCAACGCGAATTCTCGATGCCATCAACCGCTATGCCGGCGGCCGCTACCGGGCGCAGATCGCCTTCGAGCGCGACTACCGGACCATCGTGCTGTCGAAGCCGAGCTATGCCGGCCCGGTCCGCTTTCTTGCCGAGATCGGCGAATTGACCGTCGAGCCGGATACGCCCGCACGGGTGGTGATCAACGAGCGTACCGGCACGGTGGTGATTGGGCGCGACGTGCGGATTTCGACTGTCGCGGTGACGCACGGCAATCTGTCGGTTCGCATAACGGAGCTTCCCGTCGTGTCGCAGCCCGCGCCGTTCTCGCGGGGGCAGACCGTGGTCGTTCCGCAGACCATGGTCGAGGCCAACGAGCCCGGGGCCCAGGTTGCGATCCTCAGCGGCGTCGATTTGCAGCGGCTGGTGCGCGGTCTCAACCAGATCGGCCTGAAGCCGTCCGGAATTATCGCGATCCTCCAGGCGATCAAGACGGCGGGCGCGCTCCAGGCCGATGTGATCGTCCAATGACGCGCAAGCGCCATGCAAGCCTGATCGCGCATGTCTGTCGTCTCGATCGCGATTCGCGTACGGCCCGATGCTGAAGCTGGATTACAAAACGCATCTCTTCTGCTTGATCGCGGTGTCGGTGCTGGCGAGCGCATCGCCGGCTGCGGCGCTGGACGAGCCGAAGCCGTCAAAGCCGCTCAATCTGCTCTCCTTCGCGCGAGCGCGCGCGGCTGGTCCGCAGAAGCCTCGCGCGCCGATCACGCCGCCTCCTAATGACACGAATTCGGTGAGGGCGACGGCCTGGGCTGCGGAAGATGCCGCACCCCTGACCACCGGCGCGGTGCCGGCTCCCGAGACGCCGCCTGTCACGCGCCCGCCCAAGACGGGCAGCGTAGCGCCGAAGCCCGCGCCACCCGTTGCGGCTGCGGCGCCCGAGAATGACGTTGCGCAGTTCTGCAGCAGCGTCGCAGACCCCGCCGTCGACGCGCGGCTGGCCTGGCAGTTGAAGGAGCTGGAGAAGGCGGAAAATCTGCTGCGCGAGCGGATCGCGGAGGTCGAGGCCAAGCGGACCGAATACGAGAAATGGATGGCGCTTCGCGACGAGTTCCTGAAGAAGGCCGAAGCGAGCGTGGTCGAGATTTATTCGCGCATGAAGCCGGAATCTGCCGCGACCCAGATCGCCAGCATGACGGACGAGACCGCCGCGGCCGTGCTCGCCAAGCTGAGCCCCAGGAGCTCGAGCGCGATCTTCAATGAAATGGATACGGCCCGCGCGGCGCATCTGGCCGATCTGCTCGGCGGAATGCGTCGCGTGGACGACGGAAAGACCAAGTAATGAAGAAGCCGATGCTCATCCTGTCGCTCGTGTTCCTGAGCGGTTGCGCCCAGGACCCGTCCGAGATCCTGCATGGGCCGCAATTGTCTCCCGTGGGCGACGGCCTGAGGACGCAGGCATATCCGATCCCGGTGACGCCCCGCGTCCGCACCCCGGTCAGCTACCGTTCGACCTGGGACGACGGCACCGATCTCTACCGCGACCCCCGCGCGCGGCGCGTCGGTGACGTCGTGACGGTGATCATCTCGATGCAGGACAAGGCGAAGCTCGACAACAAGACCGATCGCTCGCGCGACTCTCAGATCAAGTTCGGCCTCGACTGGTTGATGGACGTTGCCGGATGGAAGGACAAGGGCCAGGCAGGCGCCAACCTCTCCACCAATACCCAGATCAAGGGCAACGGCCAGATCGACCGCGCAGAAGACATCCAGCTGTCGGTTGCCGCGATCGTGACCGACGTGCTGCCGAACGGCAACATCATGATCAGCGGATCGCAGGAATTTCGTGTCAACACGGAGATGCGCGTGCTCAACGTCGGGGGCATCGTGCGTCCGCGGGACATTTCGCGGGGAAACACGATCTCTTATGAGAAGATCGCCGAGGCACGCGTGTCCTATGGCGGTCGCGGAAATCTGTCTGACGTGCAGCAGCCAGGATGGGGGCATCGGGTCTATGACACCGTGGCGCCGTTCTGAGGCCGAGGCCAATCGGGTCGCGTTGCGACGACAGGGGCCGCCATGCGCCTGATCGCGGCCATCGTGATCCTGACGCTGCTTGCGGTCGGCGCCGGCGCCGTCACGGGCTATCACCTGCTGGTGACGGCCGAGCGCGTCGTCGATGCCAGGAAGAACGTCACCCCGCCGCCCGTTGCGTCGACCTACACAGGGACGGCACGGTTGCGGAAGCTGTCGCCGGTCGTCACCAATCTTGCGGCGCCCGCCAACAATTGGGCCCGCGTCGAAGCCTCCATGGTCACCGACAGCATGAACGACGAGGAGGCGGGCATACTGGCCGCCCACATCAGCGAGGACATCGTCGCCTATCTCAGGTCGGCGACGGCTGCCCAGTTCGAAGGCGCGCGCGGGCTCCAGCATCTGCGGGATGACTTGTCCGAGCGCGCCAATGTCCGCTCCTCGGGCAAGGTTCGCGAATTGATTATCGAGACGTTGGTGATCCAGTGAGAACGAGAGTCCTGCTGCTTGCGTTGCTGCTAATCCTGCTGCCCGAGGTGGCACTCGCCCAAATTCCGGACCTCAACTCGCTGCTGCCGCCTGGAAACGGCTCGACCAGCGGCCGCATCATCCAGCTGATGGCGCTGATCACGGTGCTGTCGGTGGCGCCCGGTCTGCTCATCATGGTGACGAGCTTCACGCGATTTGCGGTGGCGCTGTCGTTCCTGCGCTCCGGTCTCGGCCTTCAGACCACGCCGGCCAACCTTGTCCTGATCAGCCTCGCGCTATTTATGACCTTCTACGTGATGGCGCCGACGTTCGATCGCGCCTGGGAGACCGGCGTCCAGCCGCTGATGAAGAACGAGATCTCGGAGGAAGAGGCCTATCTGAAGATCACCGATCCGTTCCGCGAGTTCATGCTGGCCCATGTCCGCGACAAGGATCTCCAGACCTTCGAGTCGCTCGCCGCGGAAAGCTTTCGCAGGAAGTTCGACGATAAGCGCATCGACCTGCGCGTCATCATCCCGGCCTTCATGATCTCCGAGCTCAGGCGCTCGTTCGAGATCGGATTCCTCATCATGCTGCCGTTCCTGGTCATCGACATGATCGTGGCGACGCTGACGATGTCGATGGGCATGATGATGATGCCGCCCACAGTGATCGCGCTGCCCTTCAAGATGCTGTTTTTCGTGCTGATCGACGGCTGGAACCTGCTCGCCTCCGGACTGGTGCGGTCGTTCTCGTAAGAGCCGCGATCGTCGGCCTACCGGCTGGTTATGGTTAGTGAAAAGTAATATTAACCATATGATATTGCTACGAAATTCAAGCTGCCCTTAATCTGGAAGCAAGATTCGACGTGCTAGCAATGCGTCACGGCGGGTTGGACCCCACCCACATCAGTCCAAAGGCATGATGCCGCCCCTCCGTACCGGTGAAAGCCCGGTATGTCCCCTGATGAAAATGTAACGCGTACATAAAGGGACATTCGCAATGTCGAGCCTGCTTACGAACTCTTCCGCCATGACCGCGCTCCAGACCCTGCGGTCTGTGAGCTCGCAACTCTCTACCACGCAGACCCGGATCTCCACCGGCCAGCGCGTGGCCACCGCTTCGGACAACGCCGCCTACTGGTCGATCGCGACTTCGATGCGTGCCGACAACGCTGCGCTCTCGGCCGTCTCCGACTCGCTCGGTCTGTCGGCCGCGACCGTCGATACCGAATATACCGCTCTGAACTCGGTCATCGGCGACAGCAACTCCGGCCTGACCAAGCTCCAGTCGCTGCTGGTCGAAGCCAAGACCGCCGGTATTGACCGCACCAAGATCCAGGCGGACATCACCCAGATCCAGCAGCAGATGCAGAGCACCGCCAATGCGGCGACCTTCAACGGAATTAACTGGCTGAGCATCAACACGGGCAGCGGATCCACGGCCACGCCGGCGACCTTCAACCTCGTGTCGTCTTACTCTCGTGTCGGCAACACGCCCACCACCGGTTCCATCACCGTGACGACCGCCAACTACGCGCTCTTCACCACCGGCGGCGCAAGTCCGACCGGCATTCTCGACGCGCA
>NZ_JBBIAM010000235.1:0-6515 GCF_054185185.1 Bradyrhizobium sp. UFLA05-153 | reverse complement strand
GATGTGTATAAGAGACAGACATTGTCCGGCGAGATCCACGACGTTCTGACCACGACCCGCACCGACGTGCTGACGATCGGCGCGGTGCTGTCGGTCTATTTCGCCTCGAACGGCGTCGAGGCCTTACGGGTCGCGCTCAACCGCGCCTACGCGGTGGTCGAGATGCGGCGCTGGTACTGGCTGCGGCTGGAATCGATCGCCTACACGCTGGTCGCGGCCTTCGCCGCGCTCGCCATGGCCTTCCTGATCGTGCTCGGCCCTCTGATCATCGAGGCGGCGCGGCGCCACATCCCGCTGTTCGTCGAGTCCAACGAAAGCATCCTGACCTGGGTGCGTTATGGCATCACCATCGGCGCGCTGATCGTGGCGCTATTGATCCTGCATGCCTGGGTGCCGGCGGGACGGCGGAAGTTTCTCCAGATCCTGCCCGGCATCGTCTTCACCATCGTGGGGTCGGTCGTCTCAGGCATCGTGTTCGGGCAATATCTGGCGCGCTTCGCCAACAACTACGTGACGATGTATGCGGGGCTCGCCTCCGTGATCATCGCGCTGGTGTTTCTGTATTTCATCGCCGCGATCTTCGTCTATGGCGGCGAGCTCAACGCCGCGATCATCAAGTCGCGGCTTCCTCACGGCGTGTCGCTTCAAGCAGCGCAGTCGCTAGCGCACGCGGAGACACGGGCTTGACCAGGAAGGCGTCGGCACCGGCCTCGCGCGAGGCCGTCTCGTCCTCGCCGCGGCCGGAAATGCCGATGATCGGGATCTGACCGAGCGGCGGACACATCGTGCGGATGCGCTTGATCGCCTCGATGCCGTCGATGCCCGGCAGCACCATGTCCATTAGCACCGCGTTGAAGCCGCCTTGCGCCAGGCGGTTTTCCGCGTCCTCGCCACGGCCGATGAACTCGGCATGATGGCCGAGTTCGGTCAGTATGGTGTTGAGCACGACGCGGCCGAACGGATTGTCCTCGACGCTGAGCACGCGCAAGCCCGCCGGCGCATTCTCCCCGCGACCGTCGTGCGCCCCTGACTTGGTGGATTTCTCCGCCTCGGCCGAGGTCAGGGACACCGTCAATGTGAAGGTGGCGCCGCCGCCGCGCCGCGGCGCGACCGTGATGTCGCCGCCCATCGCGCGCGCAAGCTGCTTCACCGATGACAGCCCGAGCCCGGCGCCGCCGAAGCGCGAGGCGATGGTGACATTGGCCTGCGAGAACGGACGGAACAGGCGCTTGATCTCGGCCATGGTCAGCCCGATGCCGCTGTCGGACACCGCGAAGGCGACGCCGGTCCTGGCCTTGTCTTTGGCTTTCCCCTTGATCCTGTCCTTGGCGATCGGCCATGGCGCGACGGAGAGAGCGATCCCGCCCTGCTCGGTGAACTTCACGGCATTGTCGATCAGATTCTCCAGCGCCGCGCGCAGGCGGACGGGATCACCAACCACCAGCGCGGGGAGCTTTGGCGAGATATCGACCCGGGCCTGCAACCCCTTGGCGGCCGCCCGGCCGGCGAGCGAGTCGCCGGCGGCGCGCGCCAGCGCTCGCAGATCGAACAGATCCTGACCGAGCCCACCGCCACCGTTTTTCCCTGTCTTGGCGGCATCGACGAACAACGTGGCAAGGCTCGCCAGATGCTCCGCGCCGGCCTTGATGGTATCGGCCCAGCGACGCTCGCGCTCGCCGAGGTCGGAGGTCGCCAGGAGATCGCTGATCGCAAGGATTCCGGTCAGGGGGGTGCGGACCTCATGGGCAAAGGCCGCGAGCGCGGCCTGGACCATGTCCGCCGCGACAGGTTTTGCACTCGTCTTTGGGCTGCGCTTTCGTGCGGCATGCGGCTTAACGCGCGTCTTAACCGGCGTCTTGGCGCCCGTCTTGGGCAACCGCCGCTTTGACGACCGCGTGGTGCGCGCGATGCGCGTTTTCGCCGCCATGTTTCCCCTTGAACCCCGGCTCGCAGTCAGCATGGCACGGCGGGGCCCAGGGAGTCACTGAGGCGTTTTGCTAAACCCCAGAGAAACTTAACGTAATCCCACCAAAGCGCGAATGTCGGCAGGCAGCGCTCCCGCCGCGCGCAAGTCGCGCAAACCGGTGGCGCGGGTCGATTTGGAAAGCTTTTGCCCGCCCTCGTCGCGTATCAGCCGGTGGTGGCGGTAGGCGGGCGCGGGCAGGCCGAGCAGTTGCTGGAGCAGGCGGTGGACCGAGGTGGCATGAAACAGGTCCTGACCGCGCACCACCTCGCTCACCTCTTGCAACGCATCGTCGACGACGACCGAGATGTGATAGCTGGTCGGCGTCTCCTTGCGTGCGAGGATGACGTCGCCCCAGGCCTGCGGTTGGGCAGGAATGCTGCCCTGCTCGCCCGCGGGCCCCTCGCCGTCCTCATGCCACATGAGGTCCGTTACGAGGCGGCAAGCGGCGGCCATGTCGAGCCGCAGCGCATAGGGCGCGCCGGACGAGATCAACCGCGCACGCTCGGCGGCGGAGAGCGATTTCGCAGTGCCCGGATAAAGCGGCGCGCCATCCGGATCGCGCGGCCACGGCTGATCGGCCTCGCGCTGCGTCACCAGCCTTGCGATCTCAGCGCGGCTTTCGAAGGCGGGATAGACGAGGCCAAGCGCGGTGAGCTGGTCCAGCGCCACGCGGTAGGCCTCAAAATGATCAGACTGCCGCCGCACCGGCATCTCCCAGGCGATCCCGAGCCAGGCGAGGTCTTCGTAGATCGCCGCCTCGAACTCTACCCGGCAGCGCGCCCTGTCGATGTCCTCGATGCGCAGCAGGATGCGCCCGCCCGTCTCGCGCGCGCGATCGAAATTGAGCAGGGCGGAAAAGGCGTGGCCGAGATGGAGATAGCCATTTGGGCTCGGGGCGAATCGGAAAACGGGTGGCATCAGGCGGGCCGAAACGGATCAATCGTGCCGCTCTCCCGCTCGAGTCGCTCGACCACACCGCGATAGAACTGCTCCGCCCTAAGGATCATTTGTTCCGATGCACCGACCCCGCCCCCCTCGAATACACCACGGGCAAGCTCGAACTCTGAATCGATGAAGCCAGCTACCACGCGTGACAGAGGCGCTACGCCGAGCTCGCGCGTGACCGCCTTGCGATCCATCAGATCGACGACCTCCGCCCTCAAATCGCTCGGCGGCTCACACTCTGCCATGAGCGTCGGAAAATGCATTGGCGCGACAGCCTCGGTCGGATGCATGCGCAACCATCGCAAGGCGGCCGCGGGCCGAAGTGCATAGAAGATCTTCCTTTGCGCAACGCTCGTTCCATCGCCGAAGTATACGCGTCGCTGACGCTCGCCAAGATGAAGATAGTGACGGCCAATCGCCTCCCGGCTCGCCGCCTGGCGAGCAAACTCCAGAAAATCATCGCGAAACCAGGCCTGCCCGCAGTAAATGACCGGCGAGCGCAGCCACTCGACAATCACCGCATTACCCTTCAGCAAGAGCTGAAGCGCCTTGCGCAAGTCCCACCCATTGGCATCGAGGTCTCCTTCAAGCGGGAGCTCAATGACGTCACGCGAGGTCCATGGCGTAACATGATCGACGGCGCGACGCACGAAGACGAAGCGACAGTCGTAGTCGCTGTCAGGAGACGAAAAGCCCCATGCCCGGCTACCGCTTTCGATGGCGAGGGGCAAGAAAACGCGATGTTCGTCGACGATGCGACCGAGCATGGCATCGATCAATGCGACTTTCTCGCCGATCATCTCGGCAGGAATGTTTCTCAAACTCATCCGGCGTGTCCGAAATCAAGGTGATATGGTCTTAGTCTCATCGTTCCGAACCGTCCACAGGACGCTTAGTCCGCATCGCTGCGATCCGGTGTCTTCATGACCATCCACCTCGAAACCCAGTCCGATCTCGAAGAGGCCGTTGAGGCGCTGGTGAAGCGCGATACCCGGCTGAAGCCGGTGCTGGAGATCGCGGGCATGCCGAGCCTGCGGCGGCGTGAGCCTGGCTTTGTCGGGCTTGCCCATATCGTCTGCGGCCAGCAGCTCTCGACCGCGAGCGCCGGCGCGATCTGGGGGCGGCTAAACGCCGCCTTCGATCCGTTCGACCATGATGCCGTGCGCCGCGCACGCGCCGACCGGCTGGGACGGCTCGGCCTTTCGGCAGCCAAGATCAAGACGCTGAAACATCTCGCACGCGAGCTCGCGGCCGAACGGCTGAATCTCGACGTCCTCGCCGAAGAGGATGCCGACGCCGCGCATCACACGCTGATCGCGCTGCCGGGCATCGGACCGTGGACCGCCGACGTCTATCTGCTGTTTTGCCTCGGCCATGGCGATGCCTGGCCTGCCGGCGATCTCGCAGTCCAAGAAGGGATCCGCCTCGGGCTGGGCCTGAAGACGCGCCCCACCGAGAAGCAGATGGCCCCGCTCGCCGAGCCCTGGCGGCCCCTGCGCGGCGCGGCCGCGCATCTGTGGTGGAGCTACTATCGCGCGGTCAAGAAACGCGAAGGCGTCATCGCCGGCGAGGCGAACGCCGTTTTAAACAATGTTGCTGTTGCAAAGCGCTCACGGGTGAAAGAAAAGATGCCGGCACGGAAAAAGCCGGGACCTTCACCATGACATCGACCGACTTCATCGTTGCGCGCAACGACCTCGAGCAGTGCAAGCTGACCGAGACCGCAATTCCCGATCCAGCCACGCTACCGGCGGATGCGCTTTTGGTGAAGGTCGAACGCTTCGCGTTCACCGCCAACAACATCACCTATGCCGTGATGGGCGACGAGCTGAAATACTGGCAAATCTTTCCGGCGCCGCACGGCTTCGGCAACATCCCGGTGTGGGGTTTTGGCGAGGTCATCGCCTCGAAACATCCTGGCGTCGCTGTCGGCGAGCGACTGTTCGGCTATTTCCCGATGGCGACGCATCTCGTCATCGAAGCCACGGACGTCAGCAAGCGCGCTCTTCGCGACGGCGCCGAGCATCGCAAGCAGGTGTCGCCGGTCTTTAACGTCTATTCCCGTGTCACCGCTGATCCCAACTTTGCGGGGCATCAGGGCGATCTTCAGGCGCTGCTGCGGCCGCTGTTCATGCTGTCGTTCCTGGTCGACGATTTCCTCGCCGAGAACGACGACTTTGGCGCGCGTAGCGTGCTGCTCTCGAGCGCCTCCAGCAAGACTGCGTTCGGGCTCGCGCATCTCCTGCACAGCCGCGGCCGCAAGGTGATCGGGCTGACCTCGGCCGGCAACGCCGGCTTCGTCGGCTCGCTGCCCTGCTACGACGAAGTCGTCACTTATGACCGCGTCAGCTTGCTGCCGACGGATAAGCCGGTCGCCTTCGTCGACATGGCCGGCAGCAGCGCGTTGCGGGCCGAGCTGCACCACCATTTCGGCAACCGGATGGCATGCTCGGTGCGCGTCGGCCTGACGCATCGCGCCACCGATGCCGACGAAGGCGCCCTGCCCGGCGCAAAGCCGCGCTGGTTCTTCGCGCCGGATCATATGCGCAAGCGTGCGAAGGACTGGGGCCCGGGCGGAATCGATCAGCGCTTTGGCGTGGCGTGGTCGGGCTTTGCGCCGATGCTCGAAAAGTGCCTCGCCGTGGTCGAGAGCCGCGGAGCCGACGCGGTGCGGCGGGTTTATCTCGATACCCTCAAGGGCCGTATTCCGCCTGAGCAGGGGCATATGCTCTCGCTGCTCGGATAGTCGCCTTTTTGTACGGACCGAACCGGTATAGCCTCGTGCCCGAGAGGAAGCGCCGCGAAGACGGCCACGAGGTCCCGCATGCTGGACAGGACGAAGGACATTCTTGTGTCCGCGCAAACCTGGCTCGACCAGTTCGAGCAGGCGCTTGGCGACCCGGGTCACGGCGCGCTGCATAAGCTCTTCCTGGCCGACAGCTACTGGCGCGACGTGCTGGCGCTCAGCTGGAACCTGCAAACGATCGCCGGTCGCGATGCGACCGTGCGGGAATTGAGCGCGCTCGCATCCGAAGCTGCGCCGAGTTCTTTCGAAATCGCATCGACCCGCGCGCCGCCACGCTGGGTGACTCGCGCCGGCACCAAGACGATCGAAGCAATCTTCTCGTTCGAAACGGCCGTCGGCCGCGGCAGCGGCATCGTGCGGCTACTGCCGGACGCCGATGACGACGACCGCCTGAAGGCGTGGACGCTGCTCACCGCGCTTGAGGAGCTGAAGGGATTTGAGGAGCAACTCAACCGGACGCGGCCGCGCGGCCAGGCCTATTCGCGCGACTTCCGCGGACCGAACTGGCTCGATCTGCGCACAGCGTCCGGCGACTATGCCGATCGCGATCCGGCCGTGCTGGTGATCGGCGGCGGCCAGGCGGGGCTGGCGATCGCGGCGCGGCTGAAGCAGTTGAACGTCGACACGCTGATCGTCGACCGCTGGCCACGCATCGGCGACAATTGGCGCAAACGCTATCACGCGCTCACGCTGCACAACCAGGTGCAGGTCAATCACCTGCCCTACATGCCGTTCCCGCCGAACTGGCCGGTCTATATCCCCAAGGACAAGCTCGCGAACTGGTTCGAGGCTTACGTC
>NZ_JBBIAM010000234.1:0-6607 GCF_054185185.1 Bradyrhizobium sp. UFLA05-153 | reverse complement strand
GGTGCGATAATCGACATTCTCGATGGTGGCGGCTTGACGTAGCTTGGCATTGGCCAAGCGACGTATGAGGCGGCGGTTAACCGCGACATCCTGATGTCGCGCGTCGTCGCACGGATCCGATAAACGCGTGCTCAAGCTTATCCTGGCATTCCTGAATGCCGGGGTATTGGAAGATGGTTTGGTCCGACAGGTGGACGAAGGGACCCGGCAAGGCGGTCCGCTCTCGCCCTTCCTCAGTAATATCGTGCTCGACGATCTCGACAAGGAATTGGCTCGACGTGGTCACCGGTTCTGCCGTTACGCGGATGACTGCAATATTTATGTTCGCAGCCTCCACGCCGGCGAAAGGGTGAGGGCCTCGATAAGCCGGTTCCTGACCGACAAGCTCCGCTTGAAGGTCAACAAGGCCAAAAAGCGCGGTGGCGCGACCAGAGGAGCGGAAATTTCTCGGATTCAGCATTGCGAATGACGGGAGCGAGCGACGCATTGAGCCGAAAGCCTCGACAAGTTCAAAAAACCGAATCCGGGAAATCACATGCCGGACGCGAGGGATCAGTTTGCCGCAAATGATTGCAGACCTCACGCCATACCTCATGGGGTACTTCGGCTTCTGTCAGACCCCCGCGCGTGCTAACAAACCTGGAAGCCTGGATCCGCCGGAGACTGCGTTTGTATCTCTGGCGGCAATGGCGGAACGGGCATAACCGATTCACGGAGCTTCGCCGCCTCGGCATCGCGAAGTTCGCCGCATCGGTCGCTGCCGGTTCCGACGGAACTGTGGCGCATGTCCGGACACCGGCGGTTCAACACGCTCTACGAAATCAGGTGTTCGACTCTCTTGGTCTCCCCGAATCTTCATGCCTGTGCCGGCTTAACTCGATCGAACCGCCGTGGTACGGACCCGTATGCCCGGTGGTGTGGGAGGGGTAACGTCGCGAGACGTCCCTCTCCCGATCAATCGCAAAAATGAAATTGCAAGCTTCCCGGTCCTCAAACCTAAAAAGCTTGCAATCTCAAACCTCGCTCCGCTCCGAAAATCGACTCCCGCTCAATGGCTTGGAGAGTTCTTCACGGACGACTGTCGATTCCTCTTGCAATGCCATCCCGGACATCGAAGCCCTCATCGGCAATACCATCGAGCGCCTCCTAGCTGACAACTATCGCGGCCACAATGCCCCACCCGATTACAAATTCAGGGTGTTCACGTCAGGGCAGAAGCGGCGGGTGACGCGACAGATCAAGCGCGACCTGCGAAGGCCTTCTGCCGTCGAACCGGTCATCGGCCATCTCACATCCGAGTATCGAATGGGCCGCAACTATCTCTGGCACCGCTAAGGCGACCCACCAATGCCGTCCTTGCCGCCGCCGGCTACAACTTCCTGCGTCTCCTAAACTGGCTGCAGCTTCTGTTGCGCCAAATCCGCGTCCGGCTCATCCTTCGGCTTCAGTTCGTCCCGAGCTGAATTCTCAGTTCTTCACGGACGACTCGTTATGGCGAAATCTACAACACAAATGACTGACCAGCATGATTCCTCGCTCGCTCAGGCTTTGAGGGGGAGAGCGACCGTTCTACTACACGTCGGCGATGCGCTGGGCACCGCCGACGTCCATGCAGTTACTGTGTAATCTCAGCAGTTGACCAGCAAGTCACGCGACATGCTGCTTAGCGACTTTGCGCCGTCCTCGGCCACGCGTACGGTCTCGCTGAAGACATAGCCCTCGTTCTTCTCCCAGATACCTACGATTAGGTGGAAAGTCATGTTGGGTTGGATGACAGTCTCGTCGTCGTCCTGCAGGCTCGCGCCGCCGTCGGTCCAATCAATTCCGATGGAGTAGCCGATTCGCGATTCTTTGCGCACGCCACGAGGATTGAAGATGCGCCGGAATGCTCGCTCGACATCACCGCATGTCACCCCCGGCCGCATCGTTTCAAACGCCGCTAAGAAGCTATCGACCACCGCTTGGTGCACGTGCCGTGACCGAGTGGACGGTTCACCCAAAAATACCGTCCGGGACAGCGCACAACAATAGCGGTGGCGGAAAGCGCCGAGCTCGAAATTGGTCTGGCAATCCATCCCGTAGCGCTCGTCCGACCACTTGATATGCGGTGCAGTCGCGGGGCTGCCGGTCGGCATGGTCGGAAAGCGGGAAGGTCCGCCCGAGAATTCCGGTGTGCCCGCGCATAGCACATGCATAATGTCCGCGGCTACGTCGCATTGGCGCGCGCCAGCAGCAACCCCGAGCCGGCCTACCTGCATGGCCCGATCGACGATCTTTCCGGCCTGCTCCATGTAGGCAAGCTCAGCAGGGGACTTCAGCAGCTTCAGCTTGGAAATCATGCCATCGGCATCGATGCTCTTTGAAAGGTCCAGATTCATGCCCAAGGCAGCATGGGCCTTCACGCCATATAATTTCGCCGTTAGTTCGATCCCGATGCGGCTCGACTTAGTGTGTTCGCGGATCAGTTCTCCAATTGGCTGCCACGGCGTCCGCTGACTCGAACCGATGTATTTCTCGGAATAGCCCAGGATGCGCGACTGATGCAGGTAGGAGGTGGGCGTTGCGCATAGGATGTCCATCTCGCGCAGAATCAACCAAGGATCTTCCTCGTCTTGGCATACAAGAGCGAGCTGGGGAACGTAGTCCGAGTATCCATCGTAGCCAGTGAGGTAGTTCATGTTCGCCTCGCTCAGCACGAGCAGCGCGTCCATGCCGCGTTCCGCCATTCGCTGGCGCAACCTAGCCGTACGCTCACGATATTCTCGTTGACCAAATGCGGGCATGAGCGGTTTCTCCTAACGTTGACTGGATGACGTTCGTTGCATGGCGACGATGCGCGGCATTCTACCTGCGTGATGGCAAAAGTTTGATTTGGTGTAGTGACATCGTTGAGCCCCCTTATCGCAGCTGCGTTTTCGCCCGCAGGTAACAACGATCTCAGGCGGTGGACGCCATCGTCATCCGGCAGAGGTCCGTGATGTCGTAAATGGGCAACTTCGCGATACGACGGATCGCCGGCGCGACGATCGGGAAGGCTGCGCACTCGAACAGAATGGCCGCGATCTGCGGATGGGCGGTGCGGAGTCGTGCGATGCAGGCGGTGACATCCGTTTCGATCGCGGCGACGTCGAGCGGTGGCGTGGGGCGCTTCAGCTCGTCATGCCAGAACTTGCCGCCTTCGATGCCTCCGATCACGACCCTCGCGCGTTTGGCCGGATCATTGAGCCCGAGCAGATCTTCGCTGCAATGCTTCGAATCGTAGGTCAGGACCGCGATCTTGGCGTGCGGTGGTAGATGGCGAAGCAGCGTCGGTAACAGGAGCAGGCTCGACATCACCACGGGCACGTTCACCGACGCGGCCACGGCCGGCTGATGCCGGATAGAGAAGCCGCAGGTCGAGCTTATCGCGACGGCGCCTCGCTCGACCAGCCGCCTAGCGGCTGCGATATAAGCCGGCTCGAGGGTCGGATCTCCGTGGACGACATTCTCCACCCAAGCCCCCGCAACGGTTTCCTGGATGGTCGGAAAGTCGAAGGTAGCCGAATTCAGCATCGAGCCGGGCACTGGCTTTGGCGGCAGGGCGTTGGGCGAAACGCCGCGTTCGAGGGTCAGAATTCCGAGGAGGCGTGAGGTCTGGACTGTCATAAAGCAAGCATAGCACCGTTTAAAGTCGAATTCCCCTAATCGAGGTCCTGATATGTCCGAAATTCTTCGCCTGATTGGGCGGGAAGAATTCGAAACTCGCTGGGATCGAGCGCCGTATTGTCATAAGGCGCCCGATGGCAGCTTTCGCAACACGAGCCGCTCCCGTCCAAGAGGCGATCTGAGCCTTGGGACGATCGCACGACGCGCCGCAGTGTTCCTATAGACAATCTCCAGGGCATTTACGGGGCCCTAAATCGGCGGGAATCGGTTGCAAGATAGACAAACGTCGGAGATGTTTACTGCCTTGTGGTCACTTTTGTCGAAAAGGGAGCCTTCGATGAGGCGATCGAGGTGTGGTCTTGCGCGCTAACTGCCTTTGAAGTTGCCAGGCGGCGAGCCGATGATGGCGATCCACAAAGTGGAGACGTTTCGGCCAAAATCGAGGCCGGCGTTCAGAGGTTCGGATCTCTGGAGCAGAAGGTGGAGCGGATGGACATTGCGTGTCGTTTGATTCACGCCGAAGCCCTGGTGGTCCCGATTCATGCGCGCCGGCGGTCATTTGCATCAGCAGGGAAAAAGAAACAGGAGCGATGCTACTCTCAAGGCCCTTGCCCGTGGATGATTCGTCGAGGCATACTGGTATGGTGGCGCGCGAGCAACTCCGCCATGAGCCAATTGCGAGAACAATTTTCGTCTTCTGTTCAAAGCGAGCGGACCGTTTGAAGATTCGGGTCCGGGCGGGCGCTGCTGTGGAACTACGTGCATTCATACTACACCTCCTTCAGCTTCAGTCGAGGATTTTAGCACCATTGCCGACTTGAGGTGGCAGCTCGATAGACAAGACGATTCTATCGACTGCATTGCTTGCGTCAGGTTCGATGCGGGAATCTCGTATAACTGATAGTGCGCATCGTAGGCATGCTTGGTGACGAGTCCATGGTCAGCGCACCTGATAGAGGGTCGTTTCGTGAATGTTGAGACGCGCAGCTGCTTCTCGTTTTGTCAGCATTCCGCGATCTCGCAGTCGGTCATAGCGCGAGCGCAGGCCGTAGCGCTGGACGAGATACGCGACTTGTAAGTCAGTGAAGCAGTGGCGGCTACGCCGCGCCGATCCGCCCGGGCGATACCCTTGCTGGTTGAGGAGTTCGGCGATTTCAGAATAGATGTTTTTGTCGAGGAGCTTGTCGACTAATTCGACGATACCGGGCTGCGTCTTCACCTGCTGCGCGGAAGATTTTGGGCCTATGGTGGTGAGCGTTTTGGATTTTGCCTCCCTTGAAGCGGACGTGAATCTTGGTGGTCCCTTCCGCCGGCATCTTGGTGAGGGTGACGTCCTCAATGATGTGGGCGAGCAGCCGCTTGCGTTCGCGGTCCGGCGTATGCCGATGGTCTTGTCGATCGGAGTCCCGGCGATCGACTGACAGTTTGGCTCGCCGCGATAGCCGTGAGCGCGATCATAGACGTACCAGGCATCCAGCCGTCCACGCCGGGCAGTGTTTACCGCGTCACCCGCATACTGCCCGTCCTTGCAGCAACGCCGTACCTTCTCGCGGAGACGGTGCGCGCGCCACTTCATATGCCTGACCATTGGCCTCGAGAGTCTTGAGATTCTGCTGGAATCGTTCCCAGCTGATGTAGCCGGGATGGGCATCTGGGATGTAGGCGAGCCAGTCATCGTGGTCACGATTCCGCTGGACAGTCTTCTTGCCGTCAATGGCTCGTCGATAGCGCCACCACATCACACGTCGCCATCTGGCGATGGCGGATTGCCTATTCATGGATGAAACCACAGCGCCGGTGCTCGACTCCGGGCGCGGCCAGACCAAGAAAGACTTCTTCGGGAGATTGTCCCCGACTACCGCGGCCATAGCGGCCCAAGTCCGGCGTTCGTGCTGTTCCGATGTGCGTCGGGGCGCAGCGGCGCTTTCGCCGCGTAGTTCCAGAGCGGCCTTAACGGGCTCTTCCTGCAATGTGACCGAAGGCTAAGATTGGCTCACCGAGCTCGCTCGCCCGCAAGGGCCTTGGACGCTCGTACATTGCTGGAGCCATTATCTGGAGCACATTTTTATGTGGAGCAGCTGTGGAGAAGCTGATTTTCAGTGCTGGAATCGGATGATGCTGGCGCGCCGGACCCGCATAATCCCCGTCCCATCGCGTCGATGGTTACCGACGCGCCAGGGGCCGACATTGCAGATCCCGCTGCGAACGCTGTCGAGCATCGAGGCGTACATTGCCAACCAGGAATGGCGTGATACCTGCTTGCCACGCTGTCCATTGCATCCGTCGGCTGGCTGTTCCTTTGCTCGCCACGGCAGCTATGCGCGGCTGACTCCGCCGGGGGTGCGTATCGCTCGGTTGCCCGGAGGGACACCAAACATTCAGCCTATTGCCGGACGTTCTGGCCGCCAAGTTGCCGGATTTGCTTGAATCGATTGAAGACGCTGTCGCCGCGGCGCTTGCACGCAAGCGGATAACACCCCACGTGCGGCGCCATAGCTGCGCGGTGGCGCTGCTGCAGGTACCGACGTGACCGTCATCCGCGACTATCTCGGCCATACCAGCGTAGCGACGACTGGGCGGTACATTACGACGAACTTGCAGATGAAGCGCGAGGCGCTGCTGACGTTCTGGAAACACGCAGGCTTTGAGCCCGCTCGGACCAGACCATGGAAGCCCAAAGCAGATCTGCTCGCGTTCTTACAGTCGCTCTGATCGACGCGGATTTATGCGGAGCTCCTGCCGGAGAATTGCCGCAGCAGATCAGTGCATGCGGTCGGGTACACCAGATAAAGCCGCGCTCCAGACAATGCACGCATCAGAAGGCGAGCTCGACATAAGACGCATCTGCGCCGGCGCTTCGTCGTAAGCGTGTAGGGGCCGATGAGTGCCTCGCTTACGGAAGCACCTTCCCCGGGTTTAAGATGTTGTTCGGGTCGAGGGCCTCCTTTATGCGCTCCATCAG
>NZ_JBBIAM010000233.1:0-6630 GCF_054185185.1 Bradyrhizobium sp. UFLA05-153 | reverse complement strand
GGAGCCCGGTGCGTTAGCAGCGCTCGCCGGGATCTGGGTGGGGGGCGAGGAGCAATCCTCGTCCCTACCACGACCCTTCCGCGGGGTCCGCTTTGGCGCCGCTATCAGGGGAGCTGTTCGAGCCGTTGAGACTGATTGGTCTGCCAGAGAGCGCAGCATTCCCGCGCGCCGGCTCGAAGTGCGCGAAGAACTCATGCAAAGAAGGGGTGCGGAGCATCGCCGGTGCCTTTGATCTTCATCACAGCAACGCACTGACTGATGTCCTCGTCGGACATGTTCAATCCGAACTCACCGCGCAGCATATCCCGATACTCGTCATCGCTCCGAAGCCAACGCTTCTCCGCGTGCCCGTCTGCGTCGCGGACCGTCACTCGCGCGTTGTACATGGTGACCCGGGTCCGGTTCGGCCCGGGTTTTGCGGCAATGATGTTGCCCTGGTATGGGGTGTCCGGGTGCGTTCCCGTATACCAGTTGGCGATTTCGTATTCACCGTCGTACCGCGGATATGGAATGACTCGGTAGATGTGCTCCCAACCGTGCTTGAGCCGTGCCTGTAGCGTCAATTCACCAGCAACGTCGATGAAACGCATCACCTCGTGGGGCGTTTCCTGCTCGATGTGTGGTTTCAACAAAAGGGCGGCAGTTGGAGCCAGGTTTCCAAAGCCGACATCTGCGAGGTAGGATCCTTCCGGCAATTCCACTTTCAACAACATATGAATGGCCGGCCGTGGCGCATCGATTGCCATCCCGCGAACGACGCGTCCTTGCAAGCTGGTTATCTGATACCCGAGAGATCGAAGTCCTGCCCGAAAGAGCATATTCTGCTCGAAGCAGTATCCACCGCGCTTGCCGGCGATCATCTTCTTCTGGAGCGTGGTCACATCAAGCTTGGGTGGGCGCCCAAGCATGATGTCCAAAGTCTCATAAGAGATAGCATGTGAATGCGCGAAGATAAGCCGGTTCAACGTCTCAAGCGTGGGAGCGACCGGCCCCGAATAGCCAATGCGCTCAAACCAGGCATTCTGGTCAAAACGGTCCTCAGACATTCCGCCCCCCAACTCAGGACGCCGTCGAAGGCAGCGGCTGCTCTCATGTTGCAACACCGGGCTGAAGCAAGCAACCTCGGACCAAACCCGCTTGTCTCCTGTCCCTGTCGGAAACCCTAACCCGGCTGGTACGTGAGGTCGAATGGCGCAATGCTTTTGTCTCATGAGAGAAGCTTACAGCCTGGTCTGGTCGGTGCTGGTCCTATTGTTCCGGTCGCGGGTCTCGTTGGAAGCTGAGATCCTGATCCTTCGTCATCAACTTAACATCCAGCGACGGCATGTGCCGAAGAGGGTGCCCTTCAGTGCCATGGATCGCCTGATCTTTGTTGGTCTGTATCGTTTGGTGCCAAATACCATCAAGGCGTTCACGATTGTGACGCCGGATACCGTCATCCGTTGGCACCGTGCCGGTTTCAGATCGTATTGGCGCTGGAAATCGCGGCACCGCTGCGGCCGACCAACTGTACCGTTGGAAATTCGCCGGCTGATCCGCGAGATGAGCATCGCCAACCCATTGTGGGGAGCGCCGAGAATCCATGGAGAGCTTCTCAAGCTCGGCATCGAGATCGGACAGACCAGCGTCGCCAAGTATATGGCGCGGAGGAGGGGCCCTCCCTCGCAGGGATGGAAGACGTTCCTTCGCAACCATGCGGATGGCATTGTCGCAATGGACCTCTTCGTCGTGCCGACGATCTCGTTCCGACTGCTCTATGGTTTGCTGATCATAGGCCATGGCCGGCGGCAGATCCTGTGGTTTGGGGTGACCGCGCACCCGACGGCCGAATGGCTCGCCAATCAGCTCACTGAAGCCTGTGGCTGGGAGCAAATCCCTCGTTACTTAATCAGGGACCGCGATCGAGTTTATGGCGAGATCTTTGTCCGCCGGGTTCGGTCGATCGGCATTCGAGACCGCCCGACGTCCTTCCGCTCACCCTGGCAAAACGCCTCTGCAGAACGGTTGATCGGTTCAATCCGGAGGGAATGCATTGATCATGTCCTACTTCGGCGAACGACATCTGCGCTACGTTCTGCTATCGTACAAAGATTACTACAACGCCACGCGCACTCATTTGTCATTGAACAAGGATGCCCCGGTTCCTCGCGGTGTTGAGCGAGTCGGGAATATCGTATGCCGACCGATCCTAGGCGGACTGCACCATCAATATGGCCGGATGTGATTTACGGTAAGCAGAGGTGGGCTCTCGACTTCCTTATCCGCAATGGTCTCGGAATGAGCCAATGAGCGGTATCGCAGCCGACGTAGCCGCGCTTGCTCTTATATCTCGAGCGCGTCGGCTTGGGCGTGGTGGGCCGCCAGGCTTTCCCTAGCGGCCCGATTGCCTAAAGCCCAATTCCCACACAGCAGCAAATTTGGCTCGGCAGAAAATAGATCAGCGACCACTCGAAAAATTCCCGGGTTCGATACCAAACGCCGATCGCGCAGGAGGCGCAACCGCCAGCGGCTCGCGATACATTGCCGACGGTTAAGGCGGTGAACGCCAAGGCACGCCAGCGTGAACCGGCGGGCCTCGGCACTCCCGGCATCCTTAAGAGAAAGCTCAGCCAAATGTAAGGACGGCTTAAGGACTTCCGCCCACGGCCGGCACTAGCATCGCCATGGTGATCTTGTGAGCACCGCCACCGCGCCAACATGTCTTTCATCACGTTTCATTTTCTGCGCTGTGGCGGTTCGCAGCGTCCGGCCCGCCCTGAACGCGTATCGGACTGACCGAAGATTTCGAGAAATGGAGTCGTATCATGTTTTATCGATTATCGGGCGTCGCACTTGCCACTCTCATACTGGGCACCATCGACGTTGTCGCAGCGGACCTGCCGGTTTATGAAGTCGCGAGCCTCCCGATCACACCGCATCAATTGATGGTGCTGGGCCCGGCCGGCGGAGCAGGACCACTCGCCCGCGTCCGGCGCAGATCGGGCAGCAAGCTTACAACAAGCGGTGAGCGCGCTGCGGTCCGGAATGTGGCGACGGCTTTCCGCAGTTCAAGGCACGCATGATGCCAATCCGGGCGAGCATCGTCGGGCCGCCTTGTTCGGCCACCAGGATCAGCGCTTCCATGGCCGCTTGCCATTCCGGCGCGTCGTGTACGGTCTTGGGCAGCGCGGCGATGTACTCGCCGGCATCGCACAGCGTGACCTGCTTGCGGCCGTCCGGTTTCCCCTATCTGCGCTGAACCGGAATGCCGGCTACGATTTCGCTTCGAACACAGACCAACTTGATCCGGGCATCACGATCAAGCTCAAGCTCTTGTCCTTCCGGACTCTGAGCCAGGTAAGCTTGGGCCTGCATGAAGCAGGTGGCCGGGCTGCCAAACTCAGTCGGCACCCGTATGATCGTGCTCGCATTGTAGCGCGTGCAGTCATCGGGATGCGGCGCAATCGAAGCGGAGCATATGAGGATGAGGGCGGTAAGCATAGCCTCGTCCGAAAATCGTTGGTGATGGTCAAATACACTTCAGTAGTAACTTCAAAACGAGATAGAGCCATTGTATTGCATGTTTTTCCCGGAACGCAAGATTTGCGCCGTCTGGCTGGTGAGACCTATCTGAGCTAGCGGCTTCTGTCTTCAGGAGCCTCACGTAGGTCCCGCTCTCGCAGGCTTGCCACAATGAGCAGTCCGGGTGGTCTAATCAAAACTTACCGGCTTCGTTGTCGTCGCTGATACATTCTGTTTCGCCATCACTTCGAGCATTGCTTCGAAGATGATGATCGGCAAGTAAATCACAAGCATAACTTTATCCTCCATGGTTTCTACAACCGGCTTTCAGGGCATGTTGCCCCTGCTCCTGGAATCCCAACTAGGATGCAGGCGATTGATATCGCGACCACCGATACGTCAATTGCGAGATACCGCCAGCAGGTCACGCCCGGTTCGATCAGGAGCGCATTGCATCGATCGCATGACAAAACCGCTACGCTCGCGGCGACGAGCAAGACGAAAATCCAAGTAGCGATCACGTCCATGCTCAGAGTGAATGCGCCGATTCATGCACAGTCAAAAGCGATCGTGCTGGACCCAACAGTTTCAGCTCTGGCTGAGGATTCGCGGCAACAAATGCGCTCAGTATCGGCCCAATCGGCCGAATGCCGACAGGAGCAGCAGGCCAACAGCACACGCAGCCATAAGGAATAAGTAGAGGCCCACGAGTATCCTCCCACTCTCACATGGTCGGAGATTAAACGCCGATTTTCGGCTTTCAAACGTTAATTTGCCAGTTTTTCCCCAATGCAAATAAAGCCGTTGCATGAAAGGACCAGCCAAAGCGCTCATGCTAGCTGGCCTTGCCTGCAACGTTCTTCGGAATGCTGACCGTATTCGAGGTGGCGCAACCGCCAACGGCTGGCTGCGCACGCCCGCAGGCTGAGGCGGTGAACGACAAGGCCCGCCAGCTCACGCTGGCGGGCCTGGGCACTCCCGGCGCTCTGATCCGCAATCGAACCGGCAGCCGGGAGCTCGGGGCTGGAATGCAAGCCGTGCCATGGCCGCTCTTATGTGGCAATGGGCGCTCCGGTAGTTGTACGGAATCCATTTTCGGAAAGGGGTGTTCTACTGTGAGAACACCGGAGAGATTTGAGTACCGATTTTTAGTTTGCCCGGGATGGCCGCAGTAGGGGCTGGAACCACTCTGCGGCCTTTTCCATTGAGCAGACCTTGCACCGCATATCCTGCGGTCTTGCGCGCCGGCTCACGCTGGCGGGCCTTCTAAAGCGGTGCAAGAATCTGCCAGATGATCAACAGCACCACGATCACCATCATCACGTAGATGGTCCTGCGGCCGATCCAGTTCATTCGAGAACCTCATATTCGAACGCCACCCCCTCGGGGTCGTTTTCCTCGAACCATTTCTCGGCCGCGTCCTGGTTGGCAAACACCTTGATGTGCTCTTTGTCGCCGACCTGCTTGCTTGTGTTGACGTAGACGAAGACTGTCATGGCTCACCCATAAGCTTCGGGCTTCTCGATGAAGCCAGCGCGGTATCGATCTACTTCGACCTCACTTCGGTGGATGCAAATCGCCTTGAAGCCAGCGGCCAAGGGCCTTGGAATGCAAAGGATCTTCGTAGGCGGCAAGGATCGTGAGTACGTCGTTGCACACAGCGCACTGGAACCTGTGCAAGTCCATGCCTGGGCGCTCTGGCTCGATGCTCACGAGCATCATCGACGCCTTGCACCTCGGACAGGTGGGGCGCTCAAACGCAACCGGTGGGGTGGACGACGGGCGCCGAGATTCGGTCATGGTGCCTCCCTACGCGTAGGCGGGAGCACAACACTCTCAATCACCGGAACATGCCAGGGACGCGGAACGGTGATGGCGTTAGTATGCGCCACAGCGAGATCAAACACGAGTTAATTCACACCGCAGCAACGGTCACATTGGGAGCGGAACCACCAGCGGTTGGCGACACACTCTCGCCGGCCGAGGCAGTAGGATTAAGGGCCTAGACTGACGAAGTGTTCGCAACGCAACTGAAGGAGGACAGATGTCGAGACGCGCCAAAAGGATGCGCAAACGCACGAAGCAGCGGCTGGCGGCGCATGCCCGACGGCTGAGGCGGTAGCTTCCACAAATTCGGCGGGGCTGGCATCTTAATGTCGCCCGGCGTCGCCGAAAGTCCTGGCTGCTTTGCCTCTTGCGATTTTTGGCCGCGCAATCACTGCCGCACTAATCTTCATGCAGGGAGTATGCTAATGAAGTACCCGCACGACGGCCCAGTCGCGTACGTGCTCGTTTCAGATGCGTATCCACCAGGCGATCGAGGCCGGCAGACGTGCAGGCATGCCGAAGTCGGAATTCCGACCACGCAACCGATCCTGGGGGTCGCAGATGAAGATTCCCCCGACTATCGAGCCGATCGCGCATATCTCGCCGTATCGCCGCATCGATCCGTCGCATCCCGGACGGAAGCGCGTCATCACGCTGGACGAATGGAAGGCAAGCGGGAGCACGCGCAAGCCAGATCCGGCGATCTACAGCTATGACGCACAGAACCAGCGCTGGGTGCTGAAGGAGGGTGTGCGATGATGACGAATGACACGCCCATGTCAGTGGGAGCGCCAGGTGGTGCATTCAGTCCTTCTATGCCGTCCAGTCCCGCTGGTGGCGCCAGGCTTCGTAATCGGCCTCTGTGCGCGCGCTGCGCGAAGTGATGGACCGGTTGCAGGTGACCGTGAGCCAGCCGGGCGACCATGGCCGGCGCGGTAACGGCTGGCAAATATTCGATTGCGGTAACTGAAAAACAGGAAGAGACTTTGAGGGTCGGACCCAACAAGCCCCCACGGCTATCACCGAAGGAGGAGGGAATGACCGCTCATAAAAATTACGGATGGAAGCCGCCCACTGCCGCCCAACGTGAGGCGCAAAGGGCCTTCAAGGAAACCGATGCCAAAGTAGCGATGCCCGAGTATGAACGCATCCAAGCCGCGTTTCATGCAAACCGCGAGAGGTTAAAGGCTGAACGACTTGCACGCGAGGCCGAAGCGGTGGCCCTGAAGCACAAAAACCTGATCACGGCCCACTCTCCGAATGTGCACGGCGGTCTGCGGCACCGCTGATACGAGCATTCAA
>NZ_JBBIAM010000232.1:0-6658 GCF_054185185.1 Bradyrhizobium sp. UFLA05-153 | reverse complement strand
ACGTCGCAGCAATCGAGGAAGCTGTTCGCCGAAGGCAGAAATGGCTCGCGTCGAGCAAACCGGTGTGGCGATGAGACCCCTGATCGACGACGATATATGCAAGGGGGACGGCATGCGTGCGCGTCGGCGCGTTCATGGCCTCATTTCCCTATGCTCGATGCACAGGAAGCACGAAAGCCTCCTGGACGAGGCCGCACAGATTGGGGCGCGCGTGGCATGACGTCAGGGATTAGCCGCAAGGCGGTTTTTTTGGCCGCTGCAAGGCTGCTCGAGTATGCCGTGCAAATGGCGCTGCCGGTCGTCCTGGTCCGCCACCTTACCAAACAGGAGTTTGGGGACTATCGCCTGATAGGGTTGGTCGCCACGACAGGGTTGATCCTGTTCCCCCTTTTCTTGCCTCAGTCCCTGGTTTATTTCCTGCCGCGCGCTGCTCCCGGAACCCGGCCGAAGCTGGTGGGGAATACGTTCGTAAGCCTGTTCGCACTCGGGGGTCTTTCGGTCCTCTTGCTTCTGGTGCTGATGCCCGTCTTGCCAGGTTCGATCGCCGGCTTACAGCGCTACTCGCCGCTCGTTCAGATTTTCGCCGGCACCTGGATATTGGCGTCGATTCTCGACGTGTTGCCGAACGCGGATGGAAGAGCGGAGTGGCAGGCCTGCGCAACGGTCGGCCTTGCGATACTCAGGGCGGCCGCATTGTCAGGTTCGGCCGTCGCGTCCGGCGACGTGGCCTGGGTTCTGGTGGCCATGTGCGGCGTGGGTATGGTGAAGGTCGGGATAGCCCTCGCCTATGCCCTGTTTGCCGCGCAGGAACCGGGACTGGGATTCGACGGGCAGCTGGTACGCATCCAATTGAAAATTTCACTGCCTTTTGCTGTCGCCGAAGGGCTTTTCGCTTTGCGCGTGCAGGCCGACCAATGGGTCGTAGCGGCGAACTTTTCGAACACGGCCTTTGCACTTATCTCGATTGCGTCGATTGTTGTGGTCGTCGGAACATTGATCCGCAACCCTCTGAGGGATGCTCTTCTGCCCAGTATCAGTTCCTTGGTGGGCCAGGGCAAGCTTGATGACGCCCGAGCGCTGATACAGAAAGGATACCTCGTGCTGGGACTTCTGCTGCCCCCAGTTCTCGGGTTGCTTTTCTCGACCGCGGACGAGCTCGTCGAACTCATATATACGCACGAGTATCTGGGGGCGGTCCCGCTCATGCGCATTTATCTCTTGGGAGGGATGGCAACCGTCTTCGCGGCGGGCCATTTGCTTCAGGTATTTGGATTTGGCCGGCCGGCTGCAATAGTCGGTGCAATATCTCTTCTGCTATCGATTGCTTTGAGCATTCTTGGTGTCTACTTTTTCGGACTTGCCGGTGCGGTAGCAGGAAGCACCACAAGCCTTGTTCTTTGGGAGTGCTGGGCCTTGAACAAGGTCGCCAAAGCACTAGGAACCAGCATCGCTCAAATGACACGGCTCGATCAGACTTGGAAAGTCATCGTTGTGGTCGCAGTCGGTGTGCTCGTCGTCCACGTCCTCTGCTCCGGGCTGAACGGATCCGTCTTTCTGCGTCTCTTCGCGAAGTCCGCGGTCTTTGTGATGGCCGTGCTGCTTGGGTTTGTGCTCACGAACATGCATCGGTCGCTCATATCGCTCGTTTGCGAGCGGCGGAAGTGACCCCCGATCCCATTTTTGCGGCACACATCGGCCATCTTCACCCCGGCTTCCTGTTCCCGCAAGATCCCGATGACCTGTTTTTCCGTGAACTCGGCTCGCTCTAACCCATTTTTGAAAGAGATTGCGGGCTCGGGTCAGGTAAAGTGGAGCGTTACATCGAGGGATTGACGGCCCGTTATCCGGACAAGTTCCTCCACATGCTCCGAAAAGACTTAGGTTGCGAAAACGATTCCTCGCCGCCATTCAGGAATTGGAAATCGACGAGCCGTCTTCCGTGGATGAATTTGAGGATGAATCACAGCTCTTGCTCTGACTATATTTGGGTGTGATGGAATGATCTCAAAACGGATCGTCTTTCTTGCGACCGTGCTATCCATAGCGCTTTCCGCTTGCCTGGGCCCTTTGCGCGCGCAATCCGAGAGCTCTTCGCAGTCACTTCCTTCACCATCGCCATCACTTTCTCCGGCTCCGTCACCAGCTCCTACTCCAGCACAAACACCGACTCCCACGCCTCTGTTGCAAACCATCACTCCGACTCCCATTACCGGAATTATCAAAAATCCTGGCATTGGCTATCAGACGTTTTCTAAATCGGCGATATTAGATCGTCGATTCCCCTCCTCGACGATGTACACCCGGGTAGATTGGAGCCAAGTGGAATCGGCGCCTGGAGTCTTTAATTTTGCGGTGATTGACAAAGCACTGTTCGCCGCCAAGGCAGCCGGACAGCGGCTCGCCTTCCGAATCATGGGCTTCGCAAACGGCAATGTCGGCCCTGTCGGCTTGAAGAACGCCGGATTTCCCGGTTTTACCTTCAACTTCGAAGGCACTTCGGGAGTTTGGTTTCCCGACCTCACCCAAAACGTCGTCCAGCAAGATCTTGCGGCACTTGTTTCGGCGCTTGGCCAGAAGTACGGCAACAATCCGGCGATTGATTCGGTGGATATTGGCTTTGTCGGCGATTGGGGCGAGTTTCATTTCTGGGGCACATCACCGAAGCCGCCATATCCGAGCACGTCGGCCCTCAAGAGTTTGATTGATGATTTTTTGGCGAACTTTAAAGTTCCGGTTGTGATCGATGGCACCTTACAAGCAGGCGATGACAGCGCATTCGAGTACGCGATTCAACGCAAGGTTGGGTGGCGGGTCGATTGTTGGGGCAATTACGCCTCTGGCTGGAACCACATGCGGGACGCTTACCCTGCAATCCTCGCGGAAGCTCCCAATGCCTGGCAGAATGCGCCGGTCATCCTTGAAACCTGTGGCGTGATGTCGGATTGGGTCGCGTCTAACTATCCGTGGCAGCAGGCGTTGCAGTGGGCGATCGACAATCATGCCTCCCAGTTTAACAACAAAAGCTCTCCAATTCCGTTCGAGATGCGTTCGCAACTGGAGGACATGTTAACAAAAATTGGTTACCGCTTTGTTTTGACTCAAGCGCGGTTGCCGACCTCCGTGACCTCCGACTCCTCCTTTTCTTTGAACCTCGATTGGTCCAACGTAGGAAATGCTCCGATGTATTTTGAACGCCACCTTCTTGTAAAAATCGGTTCGATTGTCACGGACACGGGAATTTCAATGAAGGGCTTTCTTCCAGGCACTCGAACGGACACCTTCACAATCAGTGTGAAAGGTTTAGCTCCCGGCACGTACCCGCTCCAAATCGGACTGGCGGCACCCGGGGACTTTGCTCCCGATATCACACTTGCGATCGCTGGGGCGGGGCCCTGGTATACGCTGGGGAATCTTATGGTCGGAAATTGAAACTGCACCCGCAGCTCGGCGGACACTACAGCGGTGTTGCCGTCAGAATCGGAGAACGCCTCAAACGCAACGAAGAGAGAAGAGAGCGCTGCCGGAAGGTCCGTTATAGGGTTTGCGGCAAAACCAACGGCGCCTGAAGAGCAGATATTGCTGCAAGATCATCCCAGGGTCAGTCAGGATGGGCCTCGCAGACACAGCGGCAGTCACCGCAGCGCGCAGAAGCTTATGGCAAGACAAAAAGCCCCGAGCAGCGGGGTAACCGGGGCCGACAGCCTCATTGCCGGAGACTGTCTCCGGAGAGTTTGGGCTCAGGGGGGAGTACCGAGTCTGAGTCCGCGCGCCGCGGTTTGCGTCAAAAGCTCGCAGCTTCAGGCAAACCGCTGCCCCAGCCTCGGTGAAGCAGACCAAAGGTACCGCTCTCAGGCCTGCCGCATACGAGTCGTTACGCCGTCCCAGGCCCTCGCCGTGGTCGCCCCACAGGATAGTCGCCTCGAGATCGAACCCACTCTGGCGAGACGACGTCGGTTTTGTCCATGCTGGGCAGGACGCCGAGATCAAGGTTCATACCTTCAACTTCACACGGTATGGGTGCTCCATGGCAAGGTGCTGAGCGTCTCGCCCGACACCATCTCACGCGACGGCCGCGACGTCGCCGAGCCCAGGCCTCGCGCCGAGAACACGTCGGAGGGCAGGCAGCAGCAGGGGGTGGACGATCTCGTCTACGCCGCCCGGATATCGCCCGACCAGCGGCAGTTGAAGGCCGGGGATCGCGTCGGTCGATCTCAGTCCGGGCATGGCTGTCACGGTGGAGTCAAGACCGGATCGCGCCGGATCATCGGCTATCTGCTCTCGCCGCTCGCCCGGTACGAGCACGACATCCTGCGCGAACGGTAGGAAGCGCTTTGTCGGCTCTGGGAGCGAACTGCGGAGAGGCGGCCCCCATGAATATGCCCCGGCGTCGTCGACATCGGACCTCACCATGGCGACAGTGCCAACCTCGCCAATCCGAGAACCGAGCATTTGATTCGAGAGCTATCCCTGACGATTGGCCATACTCAAGCGACGAAACCGGAGGGAGTAATCCTTCGGGGCTGTTGTGTTCGACCCGCAGCGAGCGTGAGCTAGAGGCCTGATTTTCGGCTGCCAACCTATTTTGCGCAGTTTGCTTGCGTTCGCCTCTCTCGATTGTGCCTGAAACGTTCACCACTAGCGCCGCTCAAATCGCCCTGCCCCAGCTTTTTGATACTGTGTCAGCGAGGGGGCGGTTTGTCGATAGACTTGGAGGCAACAAGATGTACAGCACGCGGTCTATTGTTTTCAATGCAGTGACATTCGTGCCGGGCGTGACCGCAATCCCAGGTGTCAGAGACCATCTTGCTCGCAGGGACAAAGGAACGGGCGGCACAATCTCGGCCCGATACTGCTACAGCGTCTGGCTAAGGCATCTCGTGAAAGCAGCAGAAAGCGGGCTTGATACGAGACCTCAGGTCATCGCAGAGCTCGGACCGGGCGACTCGCTGGGGATTGGGATTGCAGCGCTCCTGTCCGGAGCTTCCAAATGCTATGCGCTTGACGTAATCTCGCACGTTACAGCGGAGCGAAATATCCAAGTGCTTTATGAACTAGCTGAGTTGTTTAGCCGGCGTGCCGATATTCCAGACGAAGCTGAATTTCCCATTGTGATCCCAAAGCTGAAAAGCTATCGGTTCCCCGAGCAGCTGATTACGAACGGAGCCGCAAACACATCCGCGACCCGGATACGAGAGATCGAGTCGGCGCTGCGCGGCACTTCGCAGGGGGGGGCCGTTCAGTTGCGGGCTCCTTGGCTGGACGCGGCCGTGATCGAGGATGGAACGATTGACATGCTGTTTTCTCAGGCGGTGCTAGAGCATGTAGACGAATTGAGCGAAGCATACGACGCCATGAGGCGGTGGTTGAAGCCCGGAGGTTTCATGTCCCATTCGGTCGACTTCAAAAGTCATGAGTGTGCACGGGAATGGAACGGCCATTGGTCCTATTCCGATCTGAAATGGGCCCTTGTCCGTGGAAAGCGATCGTGGTTCTTAAATCGTGAGCCCCTTTCGACCCACATGCGTCTGCTCCACAAAAATGGCTTCAGAACGATCTGCGAAGACGCCGTGACTCGGCCGTCCGCTCTGAGACCCCAGCACCTTGCGAGGCGGTTTAAGAACCTTGCCCCAGCGGACTTGACTACCAGCGACGTTTTTTTTCAAGCAGTGAAACAACACTAAGAGGCGGGGCTTTCTTTGCGGCCGGGCAAATGACGCCAGTGAACGCCTGCGGGATCGCTTGTGGTGATCTTGGCTGCCGCCGGCCGAGGCGGTGCCCGCGTTGACGCTGGCGGCCACCGCACTGCCGGACGAGTAAGATTCTGCTTGGCATGTGCTGGAAGCCGCGGGCTCGCGCGCGGGATATCGCGGACCGCGTCATAGTCGCGATTTTTGACAACTTGGGGGGCAGCAAACAGTCGGCCATGAACACGACTTTCGCGACCCGTAGTTGCATGATCAAGCCCCGGATTACTGGTTGGGCTCAGGTCAATGGGTATCGCGGAGGCACCGATACGCTCGTAGAAAATGCAGCGACGTGTGGAGCACGATCTGTACTACATCGACAACTGTCGTTTCTATTCGATCTCCGAATTATCCAGCTGACCCTGTTTTCAAGGGAGGTCTACGTGAATGCCTATTGAGAATTTGAAAAGTCAATACTTAGACTGGTCGACCTGCCGACGAACGAGCGAAATCGGATCCTAAAACGGGGTTCGGACGATGATTCGATGCCGCCAGATAGAAGTAGCCGATCTTGATGCTATCGCCGATCTTCTGACGCGCGGCTTTGCTTACCGCTCGCGCGACTACTGGATAGACGGGCTCCGACACCAATCCGTGCGCGATGTCCCCGAAGGTTTCGCACGCTTCGGCTACATGCTTGACTGTGACCGGACGCCCGTCGGCGTTCTGCTGCTGATTTATACTGCACGGGACAAGGGTGCCGGGATCTCCATCCGCTGCAATCTCTCCAGCTGGTATGTGGAGCCGGGCTTCCGCAACTACGCGCCGATGCTGAGCACGGTTGCGCAGCGCCACAAGCACGTCACCTACGTCAACATCAGCCCAGGGCAGTGGACCTGGCAGACCATCGAAGCCCAGGGATTCCGCTCCTATTGCGACGGCCTGTTCTTCTCCTTTCCGGCACTCTCGCGTCC
>NZ_JBBIAM010000231.1:0-6684 GCF_054185185.1 Bradyrhizobium sp. UFLA05-153 | reverse complement strand
CCCAAAGGCCGTGCGGTCGAGGTGCGGGCGAAGGCCGCGGCGGCGGAAATCAACGCCGCGCTGACAGACGGATTTTCCAGCGCCGAGATCGACATCGTCGCGCGCTGGCTGACGAGCATTCAAACCAAGTTTCCACGAGCAACCGACGAATGAGAGGAGCCGTTTCATGACCGAGCATGTCCGGACCGAGATGACCAATGGCGTGCTGACATTGACCCTGGCGCGCCCCGACAAGAAGAACGCGCTGACCGATGCGATGTACGGCAAGCTCGCCGATACCATCGAGGGTGCCGAGACCGATCCGTCGGTACGCGTGCTCTTGATCCGCGGTGAAGGCGACATGTTCACCGCCGGCAACGACGTTGGCGAGTTCGCCGCGGTCGCCACCGGTAAATCCGAGGGCAGCCGCAACGTCGTCAGGTTCATCCAGTCGCTGGCGCGCTGCACGCGCCCGCTGGTCGCGGCCGTCCAGGGCCGCGCCGTCGGCGTCGGCACCACGATGCTCCTGCATTGTGATCTCGTCGTGCTGGCCGACAATGCGCTGTTGTCGACGCCCTTCGTCAGCCTCGCACTGGTGCCGGAGGCGGCCTCGAGCCTGTTGATGCCGCTGCGCATCGGTCACGTCCGCGCTTACGAGATGTTCGCGCTCGGCGAGGCCGTGCCGGCGAACACCGCGCTCGAATGGGGGCTCGCCAGCCGCGTGGTGCCGCTGGCCCAGCTCGATGCCGAGGCAGCGGGCCTCGCGGGGCGCCTCGCCAAGCAGCCGGCCGGCGCGCTGGTCGCGACCAAGCAGCTGATGCGCAACGGCGAGGCCCTCGTCGCTCAGATGGCCGCCGAAGGCGAGCAGTTCGCAAAGCGCCTGCGCACCGCCGAGGCGCGCGAGGCGTTCACGGCCTTCGCCGAGCGCCGCCCGCCCGACTTCACCAAGGTCGCATGACGCCGGCCCTGATGGGAGCGTGGTCGGCGCCTCTATCCGCCTGAGCGGATTGAACGAAATGGCCCCGGCCCGCGACGAACGGGCATCTAGCTTGTGGGGGACCGATGTTGGCGTTGCGGATGATGGGTCTGGTCGTGGTGCTCGCTTTGGCGGGGCTGCCGGGCCATGCCCAATCGCGGGAGGTGAAATGCCTCGGCGATACCGACCGGCCGCTCAGCGAGCAGCTTGCTGCCTGCACCAAGGCGATCGATGCGGGTGCCTTCACGGGGCGCGACCTCGCCGTCGCTCTGTTCAATCGAGGCGTTGCGCGGATGACGGGCGGCGATCTCGATCGAGCGCGTACCGATTTTGACCTGGCAATTCTGACGGATCCCAGCTTCGGTTCGGCCTTCGGCGGACGCGGAATGTTCTATCGGCGTAAGGGCGAGCTGGATCACGCGCTCTCCGATTTCGAGCAGGCCGTTCGTCTTGACCCCACCGATGCCGAAGCGGTCAACAATCGCGGTACGATCTACCAGATGCGGGGTGATCCCGATCGGGCGCTCGCCGACTTTGAGACGGCGATCCGGCTCAACCCCAAATACGCCATGGCGGTCGCCAATCGCGGCCAAGTCTATCAGGCGAAAGGTGATCTGGACCACGCGCTCGCCGATTATGACGACGCGATCCGGATCGATCCCGCCTATGGCAGCGCCTATGAAAGCCGCGGCAGCGTTTACGGCGCCAAGGGCGATCAGGACCGTGCGATTGCCGACTATAATGATGCCATCCGCATCAATCCGAAATCATCGCACGCCTTCTACAACCGCGGCAGCGCGCTCCTGATGAAGAACGAGCCCGATCGCGCGATCGCTGATTTTGACGAGGCGATCAAGCTCGATCCGACCGATGCCATGAGTCTGCTCAACCGCGGTCTCGCTTACCAGAAGAAGGGTGATCTCGATCGCAGCATCGCGGACTACAGCGCAGTGCTCCGTCTTGATCCCGATGAGGTCGACGCGCTGAACAATCGCGGCCTTGCCTGGCGCGATAAGGGCGCTTTCGATCGCGCGATCGCCGACTATGATGAGGTGATCCGGCGCGAGCCTGAATTCGTTACGGCCTATTACGGGCGGGGCCGCGCCTTCCAGGACAAGCACGAACTCGATCGCGCCATTGCGAATTACGACAAGGCGCTCGAATTGCTGCCGACCTACGCGCTCGCCATGCATTGGCGCGGTGTGGCCAAGCGGGAGAGGGGCGATGTGGCCGGGGGCGATGCGGACATCGCCGCCGCTCAGGCCCGATCGGCGCTAAAATCGGCCGCACACCCCGCCGGCGCGCTGGTCACCACCAAGCGGCTGATGCGAAACGTGAGGCGCTGGTCGCGCAGATGGCGGCCGAAGATTGCGTGACCTCGCCTGTGACCGGCATAGCTCACCGGCCTCCTCAGCCGTTCGTCCAGACTGATCGTTCAGACCAACCAGCCGTTGCGCAAATTTGCATTGCAGCCAATTCGACTAAAAACTTAACGAAACATTGGCAGGTCGCCCGGCAAAGTGGCCGCGCAATCTGGGCGCCTCGGCAATGACGATAATCAAGAAATCGGTAAGCACGCTTCTCCTGGTGCTGATGGCTCTGCTGGCCATTGGTGCTCTGACCAGCACGGCGATCCAGATGACCGGAGCCATCGGTCGCTATCGTGACAGCCAGGAGACCGGACGGCTGGCCGCCGCCGACAAGGCAATCTTCCAGGGCGTGCTGTCGCTGCGGACCAACCGCGGCGATGCCCAGAGCGCGCTGCTTGGCGAGGACGATCCGCGCAACCGCCTGGCTGAGATCGAGAAGCTCGAACAGGCCGGCTACGAGTCGATCGCCGCAGCCATCGAGACCGTCGAGTTCGCCCGTCGCGAGGAGCTTGCGAGCACGTTGAAACAGCGTTGGGGCGAGGCCGCGCCGCAGTTCCGCCTGTTCTTCGACGAAGCCGCGCGTCCGCGCGCCGAGCGCAAGATCGACCGCACCAATTCCTGGTACGATGCGGTCACCAAGACCATCGATGCGGCGAACCTCGCCTCGACTGCGGTCTCGAACCGCGCCTGGATGAACGATCCCTTCATCGCCCGAATGATCCAGGTCCGCCGCCTCGCCTGGCAGGTGCGCGACCGCTATGGCATCCAGTGCTCGGCGCTGCGCCCCAACGTCAACGCGAGCAAGCCGCTCGACGAGACCCAGAAGCTGAACGTGGCGCAATGGAACGGCGTCGTCGGCGCGGGCTGGACCGGGATCGAGGAACTTCTCGCCGCGCCCGATGTGACCGCGGACCTCGTCTCCACGGCCAAGGAAGCGCGCGCGAAGACCGACACGGTCGTCCAGCAGATCTCGCAGATCACCAAGAATTTCGACGGCAGCGGCCGTCCAGCCGTCTCCGCCCAGGAGTGGAATGCGCTCTGCCAGTCGCCGTTCGGGCCGATCGTGGCCGTCGCAAACAAGGCGCTGGACCAGTCGATCGCGCGCGCGGAAACCGTGCAAGAGACGGCGCTCGCCAAGCTCGTAGTGCAGTCGCTGGCCTTCCTGGCGGCGCTGACAGTGACATTGGCCGGCGTGTTCGTGGTGCGCAATCGCCTGGTGCGACCGGTGCAATCGCTGATGGGCGCGATCGCCCGGATCAGCGCCCGTGACTACGCAACGCCGGTGCCGCAGTCGAAATATCCCGACGAGTTCGGCACGATGGCGTCAGCGCTCGAGAGCCTGCGCGAGAGCGCGGCGACGGCGGAGCGGCTCGGTCAGGAGCGCGAGGCGCAACAGGCCCAACAACTCGCGCGATCCAGCACGGTCGACGCGGCCTGCCGGCGCTTCGACGACACCGTGCAGGCGGTGATCCACAGCGTTGCCGAATCGACGAGGGAGCTGGACGCCACCGCGACGGGTGTGCGCTCACTGGTGTCGGAGTCGAGCAACCAGACGGCCGCGGTGTCATCCGCGGCCGAGCAGGCCACCAACAATCTCGAGACCATTGCAGCCGCGACCGAGGAGCTGTCGGCATCGGTCGGCGAGATCTCGGCGCAGGTGCAAGCCAGCGCGCGCGAGGCGCGCGAGGCGGTCGCGCAGGCCGAGCACACCAACGCCACCGTCGAGATCCTGGACCAGACCGCCGCGCGCATCGGCGAGGTCGTGAAGATGATCAGCGCCATCGCAGGCCAAACCAACCTCCTGGCGCTGAACGCCACGATCGAGGCGGCGCGTGCCGGCGAGGCGGGCCGCGGCTTCGCCGTGGTCGCCGGCGAGGTCAAGAACCTCGCCTCGCAGACGGCGACCGCGACCGAGGAAATTTCGCGCCAGGTCGCCGAGATCCAGTCCGCGACGGGGCAGGCGGTATCCGCAATCCGCTCGATCGGCGGGGCGATCAGCGGCATCGACGAGAAGATGACGGCGATCGCTGCGGCGGTCGAAGAGCAGCGTGCGGCGACCACCGAGATCTCGCGCAATTTCCAGCAGGCCGCGCTCGGCACCCGCGAGGTGACCGACACCATCGGCAGCGTCGCCAGCCTCAACCGCGAGACCGGCAATGCCGGTACCGTGTTGACGGAGTCGGTCAAGAAGATGTCGGCCGATGCCGACCACCTGCGCGTGGCGGTCGAAGGTTTCCTGGGCGCCGTTCGTTCGGCGTAGCTCCATCAGATCTGAAGTTCCCGCCGCGATCGGCATTGCCGCAGGTGCGCTGCCGCGCTAAATGGTAGCGGTACCATGCTCGCGCGGCATCGCGGGCGGCCCACCACAAAGTCGCGGCAAGAATTCCAGGGAGTAAGTTTCGATGTCGGCCACGCCCCAAACCAAAGTCCAGCGTCCATACCGGGGCGTCTTTCCCGTCGCCCCCACGATCTTCAACGAGCGTGGGGAGCTCGACCTCGAAGGCCAGCGTCGCTGCATCGATTTCATGATCGATGCCGGCTCGAACGGCATCTGCATCCTCGCCAACTTCTCCGAGCAGTTCGTGCTGACCGACGCCGAGCGCGAGACCGTGATGCATGCCGTGCTGGAGCACGTCGCCGGCCGCGTCCCCGTCATCGTCACCACCACCCATTTCTCCTCGGCCGTGTGCGCGGCGCGCAGCAAGCAGGCTGAGGCCGCCGGCGCCGCCATGGTGATGGTGATGCCGCCCTATCACGGCGCGACCTTCCGGGTGCCCGAGAAAGGCATCGTCGAGTTCTTCAAGGTGCTGTCGGCGGCGATCAACATCCCCATCATGATCCAGGACGCGCCGGTCGCGGGCACGCCGCTGTCGGTCGAGCTGCTGGCGCGCCTGGCGCGTGAGTTTTCCAACATCCGCTATTTCAAGATCGAGGTGCCGGGCGCCGCGGCGAAGCTGCGCAGCCTGATCGAGGCGGGCGGCAGCGCGATCGAAGGTCCATGGGACGGCGAGGAGGCGATCACGCTGATGGCCGATCTCGACGCCGGCGCCACCGGCGCGATGACCGGCGGCGGCTATCCCGACGGCATCCGCCAGATCATCGATCCCTATTTTGCCGGCAAGCGCGAGGAGGCCAAGGCCGCCTATGAGCGCTGGCTGCCGCTGATCAACTACGAGAACCGCCAGTGCGGCCTGATCGCCTGCAAGGCGATGATGCAGGCCGGCGGCGTGATCAAGTCAGACGCCGTGCGCCATCCCCTGCAACCGCTGCACCCGGCCACGCGCGCAGGCCTGCTCGAACTCGCCAAGGAACGCGACGCGCTGGCGCTGCGCTGGGGGAAGTAACGCGCCACGCACTCTGCTGTCGTCCCGGCCCCCGTGCGCAATTGCGCACTAGGCCGGGACGACGCGGAGGAGGGGTGCGCGATCCAGCCTTCTCGGCAGCTTCCCTTTCGGCTCCAAGCGTCGAATTGGCGCGCTTCGGCCGGTTTCGCGCGGCGGCGCGATGACGTAATCTTCCCGGGCCGACCAGGCCTGCGGAGCAACTTAAAGACATCGCGCGTCAGCACTTCATTATGCCGTTATCCCGAGCCAGGTTGGCGCAAGCCGACGCAAACAGGGAGGCAGTGCCATGACAATGCGGCCAGACCCGACCTTCCACGCATCGCCGAAACTCGCGATGGAAGCGCCGCCCGAAAACTTCGCTTATACGTTGCTGCTCAGTCCGGATTTTTCCAAGCCCGACGCACTCGCGGTCATCGACGTCAAGCCGGGATCGCCGACCTACAGTCAGATCGTCCATACCGTGACGATGCCGAACAAGGGCGACGAGTTTCATCATTTTGGCTGGAATGCCTGCTCGTCGGCATTGTCTCCGCTCGCCGGGCACGCCTTCATCGAGCGGCGCTATCTCATCATTCCCGGACTCCGCTCGTCGCGAATCTACATCATCGACACCAAGCCTGATCCGACCCAAGCGAAAATTCACAAGGTCATCGAGCCGGAGGAAGTCTTCAAGAAAACCGGCTACTCGCGGCCGCACACCATCCATTGCGGCCCTGACGGCATTTACGTCAGCACGCTCGGCGGTGGCGGCAAGGACGGCACGAGCGGGCCTCCCGGCGTCTTCATCATGGATTGCGAGACGTTCGAGGTACTCGGTCGCTGGGAGATCGATCGCGGTCCGCAGACGCTGCACTATGACTTCTGGTGGAATCTGCCGCGCGACTACATGGTGACGAGCGAGTGGGGGCTGCCGCCGCAATTCGAGAACGGGATCGTTCCCGAAGATCTGCTGTCGAACAAATATGGCCACCGGCTCCACTTCTGGGATCTCCGGGCCCGGCGCAACGTCCAGACC
>NZ_JBBIAM010000230.1:0-6813 GCF_054185185.1 Bradyrhizobium sp. UFLA05-153 | reverse complement strand
TTCTCAATCCGTGCAAGATATTGCAGCGCCTGTCCTTTGGGACAATGGCCCTTGAGACAATGGCTGGAAATGTCGCCTTCGTCGTAAGTCAACCCAAGCGGGAGTGGGATAGCGCGGCACATTCCTCGCCATGAATCGCACGAGACCAATTCAGCAATGGATTGAGGAGTTGGCCCATGTTCGTACGCATCACGACCGATCCGCTGCCTCGCCCCAATTCGCTGCACGATCTCGGAATGAGCAGTGATTCGAATCCGATCGTCAGTCTAAGCGAGTTTACCTACAAGAAGGGCAATGAGATCTACGGCGAGAAGGAGCCCGCCGAGTACATCTACCAGGTCAAGACGGGCGCGGTGCGAAGCTACAAGCTGCTGTCTGACGGGCGCCGCCAAATCGGCGCGTTTCACCTCGCCGGCGATATCTTCGGGCTCGAGAACGGCCACACGCATCGCTTCACCGCAGAAGCCGTCGTCGATACCACCGTGCGCCTGATCAAACGGCAGAGCCTGGAGACCGTGGCCGAGATTGACGCCGTGGTGGCCAAGAACCTGCTCCGCATGACCACGACCAATTTACAGCACGCGGAAGATCACATGCTGCTGCTCGGCCGCAAGACGTCGCTGGAGCGGGTCGCCGCGTTCCTGATCGAGATGGATACGCGGCTAACCGCCGCAGGGGTCCTGGCGCTGCCGATGTCGCGGCGCGACATCGCGGACTATCTCGGCCTCACCCTTGAGACGGTCTCGCGGGCGATATCGCACCTGCACGGGCTCGGCATCCTCGGCTTCGTCGGCAACACCCAGCGCCAGATCGTGCTACTGGACCGCCGGCAGCTCGCTAACCTCGATCTTCAGAACTGAACTCTTTGGCATTGATCGCCGCGAGGTGCTCCAGCGTCTTGCGCAGCACCTCGAACAGCACGGCGGTCGACCAGCCGAACAGCAGGATGCCGTTCATCGCAGTCATTGGGCCGACCAGGCGCCAGTCCGGGACCGGCGTGATATCGCCGTAGCCGAGCGTGGTGTAGTTGACGAAGGTGAAATAGAGCAGCTCGCTGCCGTCTGGCGCCGCGCCGACGACTCGGTAAGCGAGCGCCCAGACGAGAATTTCGAGCGTGTGGGCCACCATCAGGACAGCCGCAGTCGCAACCATCACAGCCATCAGGTGCGCTCGCGGCCAGATCGTATGGCGCAAGCCGGCAGAGCGCGCGATAGCGATTGCGCCGACGGTCACCGATGCGTGGATCATGATATTGGCGAGGCTGACGATGGTGCCGACCAGGAATTGAAGCGCCATCGTCCTCTCTCGTAGCGGGGGATGCCGTCTTTATTCGGGGTGCCTAGCTCTTCGGCGTGAACATGCCGCTCGCCGCCTTCATCGCCGACTCACCCATGTTGCGCGCCTGGTCGGTCATCGAGCGCATCTGGTCCTGGAAGAACTCGGACTGGATCTTGAGTGCTTCCTGCATGTCTTTGGCCTGGACGAGCTTGTCACCCAGATCGAAGGTCGCGGAGACGTTGCGCTGCATATGGCTGCAGAACTCCTTGGCTTGATTCGCGATCGGCAGCGGCGAGGAACTCAGACCTCTTTCCAGCAGGTCGAAATACTCGGTATTGGCCTTGCGCAGACGACCAAGCGCTTCGCTCAGCATAGCACGCATATTCTCGGTCGATGGGATGTCCGCCATGATGTTGCTCCTTGAGGGTTATGCCGCAAGCCCGCCGAACCAAGCCCCAAAATAGCCGGCGTACAAGGCCGGCAGTTCGAGATTCATCGAATGCCCGATGCGGGGCACGACGACAAGCCGGCAGTCCGGCATCGCCTCGGCCATCGCACGAAGATCGGCAGGCGGGATCCAGCCGTCCCACTCGCCCCACAGCACCAGATGCGGATGCCGGATCTCCGCCATGCGACGCTCCAGCTCCCGGCTCTCTTTTTCACGGGTGAGGTTGACGGGCGTCCCGATCCAGATGCCTTCAGAGACACCAAAGGTCTGCTCGATGATGCGGTCGAACAGCGCCGGGATATCTCCGAGCCCGTCACGGAATCGAGGAACCTCGCCTGGCGCCATGCTCTCCGGCACGAAGAGCGAGGAGGCCGCGGTCGCCATTACCGTCCGTGTCAGCTCCTTGCTCGCCATCATCGCACGGAAAAGCCCGATCTGATCGGCATTGAAGGCCATGCCGAGCGGCGTCACCGGATCGAGCGCGAACACGCGTCCGAATCGCTGCGGCTGCATCAGGAGCATCCGCGCGGCGATGATGCCGCCGGTCGAATGCGTGGCGAGATGGCAATAGCTCACGCCCAGCGCATCGAGCGCCGCCAGCATGTCCTGCGCGTGCTGCTGCATCGAGTAGTTCGAATAATCGGCCGCGGGCCTCGGCCGGTCGCTGTCGCCACAGCCACGCCAGTCGATGCCGATCACGCGGAGGCCCGAGGGAAACATCGGCGCGGCGAGCTCGATCCAGTCCTTGCTGGCGAGATTGCCGTGGATGAAGACGACGGTGACGTCGCCCTCTCCCCATTCTCGCCAGCTCAACTGAACCTCGCCCGCCTGCACCCTTGGCATGAGCGGGCCTATTTGTTCAGGCCGGCCGTGGGCGCAGCACCTGCCGGCGTCGGCGCCACCGGCAAGGCCGATACCACGGCTCCCTTGATCATGCGGTCGATGCCTTGCGGCGACGAGGTGTCGACGCTGCCCTTGGTCACGAAGTCCACGACGTCCACCGAGAACTCGACCGGATTGTCCGTATGGATGAAATGCCCTGTTTCCGGATAGATCTTCAGGATCGGCCGGTTGCCGGCATTGGTCATGCGCGTCATGAACGGCGAGATGACGTCGCGCCCAAGATCGGTCAGCCCGTTGAACGCGGGCGTCGGGATGAAGGGCTCCTTGTCGCCGAACGCGAGGAAAATCGGCGCCTTGATCTGGGTGAGCCGCTCGTAGAGGTTCTTCGGGTCATCCTGCTGGAGCTCGGAGCCGATCGTGTAGATGTCATAGATGAAGACGTTGCACCATTGCTCGAGCTCCTTCGGATTGCCCTTGGTCAGCCCGACGCGCTGCTCGGTATGGAAGCGGGCATATTCGCTGTCGCTGAAGAAATAGCCGCTCTTGGCCGCAGACACCGCGCCAGTGTTCGGATCACGCTTCTTGAAGTAGAAGAAGTCGCGGATGCTCTGCTCATCGCGCGCCTTCTCCGCGGCCAGAATGCCGGTCTGGTCCCAGGTCGCCTTCCACTTGTCGAAGTCGTGATCGAAGGCTTCGTCGAACAGGCGAGCCTTCTTGTCCTTGGCGATGGTGATGTCGCGCGGATACTCCTCGAGGCCCGATGGCGCCTCCAGCGCAAGGCCCTGCACCGCATCCGGCCAGGTCAGGGCATAGCCCATCACGAACTGCCCGCCGAGCGAATGGCCGTGATAGTAGGCCTTCTTGACGCCGAGCTGGTTGACGACGAGGTCGTAGATCACCTCGCGCATGTCCTGCATGGTGCGTGCCGGGCTCTTGTCGAGATTGCCGGGCCCGGACATGCCGTAATGCGGCAGGTCGGGCACGATCACGCGCAGGCCGCTGCGCAAGGCATACTGCATGACGTTGCCGTAGTGCCCGCCGAACGCGCCCTTGCCATGGATGATGACGAGCACCTTCGGATCCTTGGCGGTGCCGGCATATTCATCCATGTAACCGATCTGCCAGGAGTTGCCGCTCTTGTCCTTGGCATTGGCGAATTTGACCGGATAGGGATAGGTCACGAAATCCTTCCAGAAGGATTTTTTGGGATCGATGTTCTCGGCGACGCCCGGCACGCTATAGTTCTTGTCGACGAACTGTTGCGCGCGGTCGAGGCTCGCGACGTCGTCCATGAAGGCGACGAACTTCGGATCGTTCTTGCGGTTGTTGATGAGCGGGAAGACGCCATAATGGGCAACCGGGCTTTCCTCGGCGATGAGGTCTGCGCCTGGCACACGATCGACGGCCTGCTGGGCGAGCTTGAAGTTCAGCCAGAGGTCATTGGTGATGTGCATCACCAGCGTGCGGGCCTGGATGCGACCGAGATAGGCATTGATGTTGTGCGTTTCCCCGACCCGGTTGCGCCAGACCAGATCGACGGCGTCATAGAGTTTGGCACGGTTGGTGACGTTCAACCCCGCCTTCTCATTTGGCGGATCCCAATAAAAGATCTCGGGCTGGACAGCGGTGAAATTCTGGGTCGTGCGATAACCAAAGTCGTAGCCGGTCATTCCAAGGATGGACCAGCCGAACGCAACACCCGGCACGGGATGCTTTTCCTTGGGCAGCTTGTAGTAATCGCCGTTCGTGGCCTGCCACACGGGGTCGGACTCGATCGCGGCAGTCATCATCTGGAACGTCCAGTTGCCGACGGGATCGCCCGCGTCAGACTGCGTGGTGCCGCCGATCGGCATCAGCGCGTTGATGAACTCCGGATGCATCACGCCCCAGACATAGGTCTGCGTGCCGCCCATGGAGACGCCGGTCACCAGAGCCACGCGCGCGACCTTCAGATGATCGCGCAGCAGGCGGTAGTTCGCCTGCACCATGTCGAAGTAGCTGTATTGCGGAAACTTCACGCCCAACCCGTCGGACGGCTTGCTGTCGCCCCAGGTGCCGAGCGGATCGACCATGATGACGAAGTAGCGATCGGTATCGATCGGCCGGCCCGGCCCGATGATGGGCACGCCGCCTGACAAGGCAGCGCCCTTGACCCACTGCTCGAACATGTCGGTGGAGTCGCCGGAGTAGTAGGAGTTGATGACCACGGCGTTTGTGATCTCGTCATTGGCATTGCGCCGCGCCTTGCCGACAGCGATGTAAGAGGCGCGCAGCTTGCCGGCGCCGAGCGATTCCAGCGTCACGCCGCCCTCGCCGCCATTCTCCCATTTCGACGGATCGGACAGATCGTACTTGCCGCCGAGGCGGAAGTTGGCGATCTCGTAGGTCTTCTTCAGCCCATCATGCTGCATCTGCGATGAGCGGCGGGTGAAGGGTTGCGCGACAGCGAGCGCCGTGCCGACCAGCAACACGATCAGGCTGACCAAGCAACGTTTGAGCATGTCTCTCCCGGTCATGGCGGATTCCTCCTGGCGGTGTTTTGCGAAAACGCTAGGGACGTCACCCGGGAGAGGTTTGATTTAGCTCAATGGAATTCCCGACCAGAGATTGAAGATCGCTGCGATCAGACACGGCAGCCGGTCGTCGCAATGCCCTTCCTCAATCACGGCTCATATCGGATACGCTATGAGCTCGAGGGGCCGCCGGATGCCCCGGCCTATGTTCTGGTTAACGGCCTCACGCAATATGCCGAGCTCTGGGCCGCCTATCGCGAAGCCCTGGTCGCCCAGCACTTCCGTGTGGCGACCTTCGATCTGCTTGGCCAGGGCGGCTCAGACAAGCCAGCCCTGTACATTAACCAGGACGACCAGGTTACCGCGCTTCATCGCCTGATCGGCGAGCTCGGCGATGGACCGATCTTCCTCACGGGCATCAGCTTCGGCGGTCTCATTGCACTCCGCTACGCGATCGAGCACGGCGAGCGGCTGTCCGGCCTTGTGCCGATGAGCTGCTTTGCGGAGCTCTCCCCGCAACTGCTCCTGATCGGCAACGCCTTGCGCACCGGCCTGATCCTGGGCGGCACCGGCTATCTCCAGGACCTGTTGCTGCCGATGAACCTGTCCGACCAATGGTTGAAGCCGCTCCTCGACAAGCTCGACAGCGTCAAGCGGCAGGGCTGGCTCGTCAACGACGTCTATGCGCTCCAGAACCTGATGGAGTCCTTTCTCGACTTTCAGCCGTTGACGCCGAAGCTCTCGTCGATCACGCTCCCGACCATGATCCTGAACGGCGAGTTCGACTTCCTGACGCCGCGTGCGCTGCACGAAACCCTGCGGGTCGAAATTCCCAACAGCTCGCTGGTGATCATCCCGAAGGCCTATCACGCCTTCACGCTCGAGAAGGGGGCGCTGACGGCCGACCTGCTCGCGCGCTTCGCCAAGGACGTACTCGCCGGACGCTGGCAAGGCAACAAGGCAGTCTGGGTCGCGCCGGAAGAGCCCGGCGACGAGCTCATGCCGTTCCCCGAGGGCTACGATCATCTGCGTGCGATCCCTGTACGGAGGGCGTCCACATGAGCGGATTTTTTGGACCGCTCGACACCGAGGGCCGCGTGCCGCCGCACCAGCAGACGCGTGTCGCCGCATTCCTCATCTCCGCCCACGGCGCGCTGGCGCGACAATCCGCATTCACCTTGCCCACAAAGCTCGAGTCCGCTTGGCAGACCGAGCTGAACACGCAGCTCTTCCGCGAGACCGAGATCGTCTCGCTTCTGATGCGCGCGACGAGTTGGGCACCTGACCCTGGCCTGGGCTATATGACCGTGGCATGGGAAAGCGCCTGGTTTCCGGCGCCGGTCTACGAGATTTCAGACTGGCCCCTGGCTGTGGCAGCCGGTCTTGCGACGCTCGCCCACGCCGTTCACGCGGCTATCCGGCCGGCAGCATTGTTGCCGGTCGAAGCAAATTCCGAGGATCCGTTCGCAATGGCGCTGCGCCGCATCGAGTTCGAAAGCGGCCGCCTGCTCCAGGCACAAATCCTGTCGCTGAAGGGTCCCGACCTCGTTCCATTTCGCGACGCCGTCAACTCCGCCCTTGAGCGGCGTCACACCGAGGTGCGCAAGCTGTGGCGCGAGATGCTGCAAAGCGTCGGCATCGCCGTCGGCAATTCAAATGATGGGGAGCATTGATGCAAATCAAAGGCTCGCAGTGACAGCCGGCAAACATCCGGTTGCTGCTGCCCTCACG